>NZ_JACYHC010001015.1:0-813 GCF_017152085.1 Staphylococcus sp. EG-SA-2 | reverse complement strand
TAAAAGATCCTTATTCTGAATATTTAACAAAAGAACAAACGAAATCCTTTAATGAAGGTGTTTCAGGTGATTTTGTAGGTATTGGTGCAGAAATGCAAAAGAAAAATGATCAAATTATGGTTACTAGCCCTATGAAGGGTTCTCCAGCAGAACGTGCTGGCATCCGTCCTAAAGATGTCATTACTAAAGTAAATGGAAAATCAATTAAAGGAAAAGCATTAGACGAAGTTGTCAAAGACGTTCGTGGTAAAGAAAACACTGAAGTAACTTTAACTGTTCAACGAGGCAGTGAAGAAAAAGACGTTAAGATTAAACGTGAAAAAATTCATGTTAAAAGTGTTGAGTATAAGAAAAAAGGTAAGGTTGGAGTTATTACTATTAATAAATTCCAGAATGATACATCAGGTGAATTGAAAGATGCAGTTCTTAAAGCTCACAAAGATGGTTTGAAAAAGATTGTTTTAGATTTAAGAAATAATCCTGGTGGACTACTAGATGAAGCTGTTAAAATGGCAAATATTTTTATCGATAAAGGAAAAACTGTTGTTAAACTAGAAAAAGGTAAAGATACTGAAGCAATTCAAACTTCTAATGACTCGTTAAAAGAAGCGAAAGACATGGATATATCCATCTTAGTGAATGAAGGTTCAGCTAGTGCTTCTGAAGTGTTTACTGGTGCGCTAAAGGACTATAATAAAGCTAAAGTTTATGGGTCAAAAACATTCGGCAAAGGTGTCGTACAAACTACAAGAGAGTTTAAGGATGGTTCATTGTTAAAATATACTGAAATGAAATGGTTAACGCCAGATGGTC
>NZ_JACYHC010001014.1:0-813 GCF_017152085.1 Staphylococcus sp. EG-SA-2 | reverse complement strand
TAAAAGATCCTTATTCTGAATATTTAACAAAAGAACAAACGAAATCCTTTAATGAAGGTGTTTCAGGTGATTTTGTAGGTATTGGTGCAGAAATGCAAAAGAAAAATGATCAAATTATGGTTACTAGTCCTATGAAGGGATCTCCAGCAGAACGTGCTGGCATTCGTCCTAAAGATGTCATTACTAAAGTAAATGGAAAATCAATTAAAGGAAAAGCATTAGATGAAGTTGTCAAAGATGTTCGTGGTAAAGAAAACACTGAAGTCACTTTAACTGTTCAACGAGGTAGTGAAGAAAAAGACGTTAAGATTAAACGTGAAAAAATTCATGTTAAAAGTGTTGAGTATAAGAAAAAAGGTAAAGTTGGAGTTATTACTATTAATAAATTCCAGAATGATACATCAGGTGAATTGAAAGATGCAGTTCTAAAAGCTCACAAAGATGGTTTGAAAAAGATTGTTTTAGATTTAAGAAATAATCCAGGTGGACTACTAGATGAAGCTGTTAAAATGGCAAATATTTTTATCGATAAAGGAAAAACTGTTGTTAAACTAGAAAAAGGTAAAGATACTGAAGCAATTCAAACTTCTAATGATGCGTTAAAAGAAGCGAAAGACATGGATATATCCATCTTAGTGAATGAAGGTTCAGCTAGCGCTTCTGAAGTGTTTACTGGTGCGCTAAAAGACTATAATAAAGCTAAAGTTTATGGGTCAAAAACATTCGGCAAAGGTGTCGTACAAACTACAAGAGAGTTTAAGGATGGTTCATTGTTAAAATATACTGAAATGAAATGGTTAACGCCAGATGGTC
>NZ_JACYHC010001013.1:0-815 GCF_017152085.1 Staphylococcus sp. EG-SA-2 | reverse complement strand
TTCAGTGTAAAATGTACTTGGGTCATGTAAAAGTCCTCCTGGGTATGTTTTTGTCGTTAAAAACATTGTACCGTAAAAGGACTGTTATATGGCCTTTTTACTTTTACACAATTATACGGACTTTATCTAACTGCTAAATATTGATTATAGCACCATTGCAAAACTAATCATTAATTGTCATATTCAACTATTTTGAAAAGTATCAATTTCACATTATCAAATTATTGAGTATCTCAATTTATTGTTATACACAAACAGTATTTTTGTTATCATAGAGTTAATAAATATAATAAATTAAACAAGTAACTTTACAAAAATTAGAATGATTCAATTCAATCATAATTGTTTGAAAATAGAGGTGAGCAGGTGAACGATATGTTAATTAGTCTTGTAATCCCAGTTTTTGCTTTGTTAGTTATTGGTGGTATTATTTGGATGATTATAGAAGGTATAGTACATATTTCAAAAAAGAATAAAGCAATTGATAACTTTTTTAACCAAGTTAATAAAGTAAGTGAGACATATAAATTCGCTACTACTTTTTTATTTCTAATCTTGGCTACGGCGGGTATTTCTCAATTTTATCTATATTATATAGTATCAGCGTTACTTTTTTGGCTTGTCATACTTACCTTTGGTATTGCAGGTATCATTTTTTTAATGCCATATGGATTATGTTTTCTACCGTTTTATAAGCAAAAAAAGAAAAAACAGACATTTAAAAAATACATGGTTTACACTACGATTGGTTTGTCAATTTGTCTAGGCTTATCTCTAGTTTTGGTTCACACTACGAAAATTTATATGGACGAAGG
>NZ_JACYHC010001012.1:0-816 GCF_017152085.1 Staphylococcus sp. EG-SA-2 | reverse complement strand
TTTCATTTTCAACTGTAACGACCGATTTAACTGTGTTATTGGCATTTTTCATCGTTGTCGTATATTTTTGAGCATCTGCATCATTATTATCATTCATGCGATCATTTTTGTTCACATTATTAAAAATAGCATTCAAAATAACAATTAGAATAATAATACCCATTAGAATAACTAATTTAGGCCAATACATCATCCAAAACTTTTTCAAAATGTCACTATAATTATTATTTGTAGCGCGCCCTTTGTTCAATTTTGATGTAGCCTTTTTTTGATTATTATTTGCCGATGTCTTTGCATTTGGTTTTTGACCGTTTAATTTATCATGGTCATTAATAGCATTATTTCTTTTTTCAGTGATACGATGAGATGCACTTGACTGACTTTGATATCCCACCGTTTCAGACGAGTCTGCATTTTGTTTATGTTTATCTTCAACATGAATTTTTTCATCAAGTTTTCGATCGTCATCTGTTTTTGATAATGATGGTGTATTGATATCATTATCAGGATTATCGTCAACAATATGATTTTCTCTCATGACGTTATCTTTATCATCACTTATCGATGGCATATGATGACTTAAATCATTTTCATAATTAGACTTGTCATTTTGTTCGCTATCACCATATGTATAGGTTTTTGTTTGCTCATTTTGACTTTGCTGTCTTTTCAATTTCTGTTCTTCCGGCAAAGTTAATGGCTTCTGATTATTTACTTCATCATCAGATTCCGACAATTTTGGTACTGTATTTGATTTGTCTGATATTACTTCAGATTTCAGATTACTACTTTTATTTCCATCTGAACTGTCTTTTT
>NZ_JACYHC010001011.1:0-822 GCF_017152085.1 Staphylococcus sp. EG-SA-2 | reverse complement strand
ACGGTGTTGACGAACAGCAACATACTGAAAATTTAACTAAGAACTTGCATAATGATAAAACAATATCAGAAGAAAATCATCGTAAAACAGATGATTTGAATAAAGATCAACTAAAGGATGATAAAAATTCATCGCTTAATAATAAAAATATTCAACGTGATACAACAAAAAATAACAATGCTAATCCTAGCGATGTAAATCAAGGGTTAGAACAGGCTATTAATGATGGCAAACAAAGTAAAGTGGCGTCACAGCAACAGTCAAAAGAGGTAGATAATAGTCAAGATTCAAACGCTAATAACAATCTACCTTCACAAAGTTTAACAAAAGAAGCACCATCATTAAATAAGTCAGATCAAACAAGTCAACGAGAAATTGTTAATGAGACAGAAATAGAGAAAGTACAACCACAACAAAATAATCAAGCGAATGATAAAATTACTAACCACAATTTTAACAATGAACAAGAAGTGAAACCTCAAAAAGACGAAAAAACACTATCAGTTTCAGATTTAAAAAACAATCAAAAATCACCAGTAGAACCAACAAAAGACAATGACAAGAAAAATGGATTAAATTTATTAAAAAGTAGTGCAGTAGCCACGTTACCGAATAAGGGGACAAAGGAACTTACTGCAAAAGCGAAAGATGATCAAACGAATAAAGTTGCCAAACAAGGGCAGTATAAAAATCAAGATCCTATCGTTTTAGTGCATGGTTTCAATGGGTTTACAGATGATATTAATCCTTCAGTGTTAGCTCATTATTGGGGCGGTAATAAAATGAACATTCGCCAAGATTTAGAAGAAAATGGTTACAAAG
>NZ_JACYHC010001010.1:0-823 GCF_017152085.1 Staphylococcus sp. EG-SA-2 | reverse complement strand
CAAATACAACTGAAGATGATAAAGATGCCGATGGTGGCGAAGTTGATGTAACAATTACGGATCATGATGATTTCACACTTGATAATGGCTACTACGAAGAAGAAACATCAGATAGTGACTCAGATTCGGACAGCGATTCAGACTCAGATAGCGACTCAGATTCAGATAGTGACTCAGACTCAGATAGCGACTCAGACTCAGATAGCGACTCAGACAGCGACTCAGACTCAGATAGTGATTCAGATTCGGACAGCGACTCAGATTCAGACAGCGAATCAGATTCGGATAGCGACTCAGACTCAGATAGCGACTCAGATTCAGACAGCGACTCAGATTCAGACAGTGACTCAGACTCAGACAGCGACTCAGATTCAGACAGCGATTCAGATTCGGATAGCGACTCAGATTCAGATAGCGATTCGGACTCAGACAACGACTCAGATTCTGACAGCGATTCAGACTCAGATAGCGACTCAGATTCAGACAGCGACTCAGACTCAGATAGCGATTCAGATTCAGACAGCGACTCAGATTCAGACAGCGATTCAGATTCAGATAGCGATTCAGATTCAGACAGCGACTCAGATTCAGATAGCGACTCAGACTCAGACAGCGATTCAGACTCAGATAGCGACTCAGACAGCGATTCAGATTCGGATAGCGATTCAGATTCAGATGCAGGTAAACATACTCCGACTAAACCAATGAGTACGGTTAAAGATCAGCATAAAACAGCTAAAGCATTACCAGAAACAGGTAGTGAAAATAATAATTCAAATAATGGCACATTATTCGGTGGATTATTCGCGGCATTAGGATCATT
>NZ_JACYHC010001009.1:0-825 GCF_017152085.1 Staphylococcus sp. EG-SA-2 | reverse complement strand
TCTTACATAAAGACATTAATATTTCAATTGCTGTTGCTGATGAAAATAAATTATACGTACCTGTGATTAAGCATGCAGACGAAAAGTCAATCAAAGGTATAGCTAGAGAAATTAATACTTTAGCAACAAAAGCGCGTAATAAGCAATTGACAACTGAAGATATGCAAGGTGGAACATTTACAGTTAATAATACTGGTACATTTGGTTCAGTATCATCAATGGGGATTATAAATCACCCTCAAGCAGCGATATTACAAGTAGAATCAATCGTTAAAAAGCCAGTAGTAATTAATGATATGATTGCAATTCGAAGTATGGTAAATTTATGTATTTCAATAGATCATCGCATTTTAGATGGTTTACAAACTGGTAAATTTATGAATCATATTAAACAGCGTATCGAACAGTATACTTTAGAAAATACAAATATATATTAGTGATAACATGGATACATCTATCGACAACTTGTTTTATCTTGTTCTTGTCGATGGATGTATTTTTTTGGGCAATAAAATATGTGCAATAAATTCAAAAAAAGATAAAGAACAATAATCAACATGGTTGAATGCATTTTTGCAGTAAAGTCAAAATAATACATCATACTGGAAACATATTAATGAAAACAGGTGAACAAATTAGTTTCCATGATATTAAGCACAATAATGTTTGGTATATTGTTAAAATTGTGTCTAAATATTGGTGTGATTCAGATTAGTTTATTGAACAATATGTTATTAATTAGTAGAATGAGGATAGTTTAAATATAAAGGGATAGGTGATTGAACTTATGGACATGAATTTCGATTTATACATGAACGGTGTTGT
>NZ_JACYHC010001008.1:0-825 GCF_017152085.1 Staphylococcus sp. EG-SA-2 | reverse complement strand
TCTTACATAAAGACATTAATATTTCAATTGCTGTTGCTGATGAAAATAAATTATACGTACCTGTGATTAAGCATGCAGACGAAAAGTCAATCAAAGGTATAGCTAGAGAAATTAATACTTTAGCAACGAAAGCGCGTAATAAGCAATTGACAGCTGAAGATATGCAGGGCGGTACATTTACGGTAAATAATACTGGTACATTTGGTTCAGTATCATCAATGGGTATTATAAATCATCCACAAGCAGCGATTTTACAAGTAGAATCAATCGTTAAAAAGCCAGTAGTAATTAATGATATGATTGCAATTCGTAACATGGTTAATTTATGTATTTCAATTGATCATCGTATTTTAGATGGTTTACAAACAGGTAAATTTATGAATCATATTAAACAGCGTATCGAACAGTATACTTTAGAAAATACAAATATATATTAGTGATAACATAGATGCATCTATCGACAACTTGTTTTATCTTGTTCTTGTCGATGGATGTATTATTTTTTGGCACTAAAATATGTGCAATATATTCAAAAAAGATAAAGAACAATAATCAACATGGTTGAATGCATTTTTGCAGTAAAGTCAAAATAAGACATCATACTTGAAACATATTAATGAAAACATGTGAACAAATTAGTTACCATGATTTTAAGCACAATAATGTTTGGTATATTGTTAAAATTGTGTCTAAATATAGGTGTGATTCAGATTAGTTTATTGAACAATATGTTATTAATTAGTAGAATGAGGATAGTTTAAATATAAAGGGATAGGTGATTGAACTTATGGACATGAATTTCGATTTATACATGAACGGTGTTGT
>NZ_JACYHC010001007.1:0-828 GCF_017152085.1 Staphylococcus sp. EG-SA-2 | reverse complement strand
AGCTTAAAAATGAACAAATTGAATATAAAAATGATGTAGAGAGCTACTTTTTAACATGGGTACATCAAATGAAAACACCCATTACTGCAGCACAACTGTTACTTGAAAGAGATGAGCCTAATGTTGTGAATCGTGTTCGTCAAGAGGTTATTCAAATTGATAACTATACAAGTTTAGCACTTAGTTATTTAAAGTTATTAAATGAAACTTCTGATATTTCTGTCACTAAAATTTCGATTAACAATATCATTCGCCCAATTATTATGAAATATTCAATACAGTTTATTGATCAAAAAACAAAAATCCATTATGAACCTTGTCATCACGAAGTATTAACTGACGTTAGATGGACCTCTTTACTGATAGAACAATTAATAAATAATGCACTTAAGTATGCGAGAGGTAAAGATATATGGATTGAATTTGATGAGCAATCCAATCAATTATACGTAAAAGATAATGGTATCGGTATTAGTGAAGCGGACTTGCCTAAAATATTTGATAAGGGCTATTCAGGTTATAATGGCCAGCGTCAAAGTAACTCAAGTGGGATTGGCTTATTTATCGTAAAACAAATTTCAACTCACACAAACCATCCTGTTTCAGTCGTATCTAAACAAAATGAGGGTACAACATTTACGATTCAATTTCCAGATGAATAAAAACTTTCAATATTGTAAGCATACTAGTAACATTTTTTCACTAATTTAAATGTTATTAGTATTTTTTTGTTTTAATATAGAACTAACAAAGAAATGAGGTGCATGCCATGTTGCTAGAAGTGAAACATGTAAAAAAGGTTTATGGTAAAGGTTTGAATGCTACGAC
>NZ_JACYHC010001006.1:0-828 GCF_017152085.1 Staphylococcus sp. EG-SA-2 | reverse complement strand
AGCTTAAAAATGAACAAATTGAATATAAAAATGATGTAGAGAGCTACTTTTTAACATGGGTACATCAAATGAAAACACCCATTACTGCAGCACAACTGTTACTTGAAAGAGATGAGCCTAATGTTGTTAATCGTGTTCGTCAAGAGGTTATTCAAATTGATAACTATACAAGTTTAGCACTTAGTTATTTAAAGTTATTAAATGAAACTTCTGATATTTCTGTCACTAAAATTTCGATTAATAATATCATTCGCCCAATTATTATGAAATATTCAATACAGTTTATTGATCAAAAAACAAAAATCCATTATGAACCTTGTCATCACGAAGTATTAACTGACGTTAGATGGACCTCTTTAATGATAGAACAATTAATAAATAATGCACTTAAGTATGCGAGAGGTAAAGATATATGGATTGAATTTGATGAGCAATCCAATCAATTACACGTAAAAGATAATGGTATCGGTATTAGTGAAGCGGACTTGCCTAAAATATTTGATAAGGGCTATTCAGGTTATAATGGCCAGCGCCAAAGTAACTCAAGTGGGATTGGTTTATTTATCGTAAAACAAATTTCAACACACACAAACCATCCTGTTTCAGTCGTATCTAAACAAAATGAGGGTACAACATTTACGATTCAATTTCCAGATGAATAAAAACTTTCAATATTGTAAGTATACTAGTAACATTTTTTTACTAATTTAAATGTTATTAGTATTTTTTTGTTTTAATATAGAACTAACAAAGAAATGAGGTGCATGCCATGTTGCTAGAAGTGAAACATGTAAAAAAGGTTTATGGTAAAGGTTTGAATGCTACGAC
>NZ_JACYHC010001005.1:0-10819 GCF_017152085.1 Staphylococcus sp. EG-SA-2 | reverse complement strand
GATATTGAACTTAAATTCTAATCTTTAATTTTATAATAAGGCATCTCACAATCGTGGGGTGCCTTTTACATTTGTAGAGATGTGATGCTTGAATGTTTGAAGTGATTTGCCAAAAGTTATATAAATTGGTTCTATAATAAATCGGACTGATAGAAAAAGTTTTTTACTTTTCATCTGTCCGATTTTTTGATTTTGTTAGGAGAGATGTATAAAACTAATTAGGTATAGTGTTTGACAAGTTGCTGAATAAAATATATCTTATGATACTTTGAAAGAAGGAATAATTTTAAAAATAAAAAACCAATAATCCGAGTCATACTCATCAGATTATTGGTTGAAATTAATTATCTTAAGTCATCAATCGCTTTAGCAATTGAATCAAATACATGTGGGATATCTTCTTTTTCTACACAGCTAAACGCAATACGAATATCTGTTGCATTAAGTGCAATAACACCAATTGAATATTTTTCAATTAAATGTTTACGAAGTTCTTCAGGGTCAACATCATGAACTTTTATTGCCATAAAGTATCCAGAGTTAAAGTCATAGGCTTGCCAATGTGAATGATATTGATCAGCATAGACAACTTCCTTAGTGACTTCATAGCGTTCTTTTAATGTTTGAATATTTTGTTCGATTTCTTTATCGAATTGTTTATTATTTTTTAATACATGCTTAACAGCGCTTTGTGTTGGAAGAGGTCCACTAGAAATGTTACTTCGTATAAGACCTTTTACTTTGGCTTCTAATACTTCTTTAGTTGTTTGATCAGACGTTCCAAATGTCATAAACCCAACACGGAATCCCCATGCGAAAAATTCTTTTGTTGCACCATCTAAACGAACAGGTAATATTGCATTTGAATTTAAATTAGATAATGCAGTAAATAATGATTGAGTATACACATCTTCATAGAATAAACCATAGTATGCGTCATCCACAACAGCTATAACTTTTGTACCTTTATCAGCTAATGCTTTAATTGCATCGACGATGGTAGTCACTTCTTTATGCGTAGGTGTGTAACCTGTCGGATTATTAGGATAATTTAAAATCATAATGACTTTATCTTTATTGTATGATTGTAAAGCTTCTACAAGTGAATCAGTAGTATAATGCCCGTCTTTATCAAAGATAGGATATGTTTGAAGGTTTGCACCATTTCTCGTATTGAAAACAAGTTTGTAATTACCCCAATTATGCTCTGGTAACAAGATAGTGTCACCTTGATTTACAAATAAATCGCCAACTAAAGATAAACCATGTGTTAATGCATTCGTAACAATTGGTAGTGACATGTTGTCGATTGATAGCTCTGGATTGTCACGCAACATTTTTTGTTGCCATAAATCACGTAATTCTTCGATGCCTTGTGGTGGCGCATAAGGGAATATTTCATCTGGAGTTAAATCATTAAACATTGCATCTAAAGATGATGCAAACATTTTTCCGTCTTTGTTTGTCGCCATACCTATAGTTGCATTATATGTTGTACTCTTTGCTTCAGCAGATTGAGATAAAATGCCTTTTGGATAAAACATATTTTGACCTAAGTCAGATAACATTGTAAAGGCAGTTGCATTTGACTGTTGAAGTTGTTCATTTAAGCTTTGGGCTAAAGGATTCATTATTGCTTAACCTCTCTTTAAAAAAATTGTATGCCTATATATTATCTTTAATTATACCAAAGATAAAGTGTTGTTGGTGAATTAACGAATAATATGTAAAATCTGCTGCCAAAATACGAACATATGTTCTGTTTTTATGTTAGAATAGGTGTAGGTCATCCTTCAGTATGATACTTTAGTCGAACGGAGGTGTAGTGTAATGATGTGGTGGCAAGAAGGGATGATGACACTTATTACAGGTGGCTTACTAATTATTTTTCGACTTTGGTTAGAACTGAAATGGAAAAATAAAAAATGATCCTACACACATAAATAACCCCAAGTCTGCTGGTACCAGACTTGGGGTTGTGTAGTATAATTCTGTGGATACACTTAAATAATATCATTGAACACAATATATCGCAATCAATAATCATTTTGATTGAATGGTTTTGTTGCGCTATTTTAGTTGAAAGTGATTAGTACCTTGAACTTTTGAAATTCAATAACTTATTAAAAAAATTTATATTTGTTATAATGTCGATGTTGAGGTGAAATAAATTGAAACATCTAACAAAAATATTTGTAGTACTTGCAATTATTTTATTTATTATTGGTTATTATTTACAAGCAACTAATCATGAAAGCCAAGGTATAAAATTATTATTAGCAGCGATTATGTTTATGATTTGTGCTTTTATAAGTAGAAGTAATGATCGACGTAAAAATAGTAAATAGAATTGACTGTTTAAAACGATTGTTTATGTTGACGCTACGGTTGTCACGTAGAGATTAAAGACATTCGTTTTAGCAGTCTTTTTTATTGAAGTAGACAATGCAAGATTAAATGGTAGTGTCATTTCATTTTATTCAACTGCTAGTAATACAATACTCAGTGTTATTTCTGAAGACTGGTTGATAATGGACATGCATATTTACAAAACTGTGTATATTGTGTATATTGTATATATACAGAAGTTGATAGGGGGACGTTGATGAAAATAATTTTAAAAAACAATAGTGATTTTCCGATTTATGAACAGATTAAGCAACAAGTAAAACAAAATATTTTAAAGGGACATGTTGCTCCTGGAGAGCATTTGCCGTCAATGAGAGAACTTGCCAAAGATCTTCAAGTAAGTTTGATTACTACCAAACGTGCTTATGAAGATTTAGAGAAAGACGGTTTTGTTACAACAATTAGAGGAAAAGGGACCTTTGTTAAGGAGCAAGATAGTTCTATTTTAAAAGAGAAACAATTTTTTACCATTGAAAATTTGGTTAAAGAATTGGTTAATGAAGCGCAAGCCATCGAAATGTCACTTGAGGAACTTCAAGATATTTTAACGTTCATTTATGAGGAGGAATCATCATGAATGCCATAGAATTAAGTAATGTTAATTATTCAAGTGATCAGTTTAATTTAAAGAATATCTCTTTCAAAGTTCCTCAAGGATTCGTCACTGGTTTTATTGGTAGAAATGGCGCTGGTAAAACCACAATAATAAGGTTAATTATGGATTTGTATCAACCACAAACTGGTGTTATTAGAGTATTAGAAGAGGATATGGCTCTCAATCCGATAGAGTTAAAGAATAGAATTGGGTTTGTTTACTCTGAAAATTATTTTAATGAGAGATGGACTACGAAGCAACTTGAAAAAATGATTGCCCCTTTTTATCGTAAATGGGACCATCAAGTATTTGAATTTTATCTTGAAAAGTTCGATTTACCAATCAATAAATCAATAAAAACATTTTCGACTGGGATGAAAATGAAATTATCACTAGCAGTTGCATTTTCACATCATGCTGAATTGTATATTTTTGATGAGCCTACTTCAGGTCTTGATCCCTTAGCTAGAAATGAGCTATTGGAGATAATTCAGCAAGAATTAATTGATGAAAATAAAACAATATTCATGTCGACACACATTATCTCAGATTTAGAAAAAATAGCTGATTATATCATTCACTTAAGTGACGGTGAAGTTATCTTAAATGGTTCAAAAGAACAACTGTTACAAAGATATCAAGTTGTGAGTGGTGCAACTGAGGACCTTGATGATGAATTAGCATCTCTACTTATTTATGAAGAACATAAGCGTACGGGATTTATAGGATTAACAGAACATGCGCAAGTATTTAAAGAAATTTTAGGTCATAAAGTGAATATCACTACACCTTCTATTGAGAACTTAATGGTTTATCTTGAAAAGAGAAAACCTAAATATCATGAAAACATCAAATTGATGGAAGAAGGTTTTTAAATGAAGGCATTGTTAATTAGGAATTTTAAATTACGACGATATACACTTATCATCTATGTTCTATTATTAACCTTATATCCTTTTTATATAATGCTTGACTCAACAAAGTTCTTTTACCTATTGCAATCTTTTATAAGTCCAACAATATTGATTATTTGGATTTTAGATGCTGGTCACTTATTTAGACTCAATCGTAGATTAGGTGGTAATGATTCATATTATTTTTATATGAGTTTACCAGTGTCAAAAAAACAATTGCTTAATGCCAACTATATTACATGCATTGTTTTAACATTAATTGGAACGCTTGTTATTAGTTTATATGCTTATGAAGCAGATGTGATTGAACCAAATTCAATCTATTTTTCAACTGCATATGCATTTGTCATATCTAACTTCTTGTCTATACCAATTGCATTTAGTCAATTTACAGAATTGCGTAGAGTCAAAGTGCCATATGGTATATACGTGTTTACTATTATCATTTTAGTTCCATTTTTATTTTCAATTGCAATAGTGTTGGTGAATTATTTTCTTCTAAGTCAATCATCATTCCCAGATTTATATTCATATATTTTAAATATTGGTTTTCTAATTATAAGCATTGTTATACTTATTGTTAATTATTTTAAACAGCTCAATAAAATAAATACTAGAAAATTTAAAGGAGGCAGTCGATGAAATTAGAACATATTACAAAAAAATACGGCTCAAATGTCGTTTTAAATGATATTGATTTTGACTTTGGCGATAGTAGAATTGTCGGATTAATAGGAAAAAACGGTGTTGGTAAAACAACCGTTATGAAAGTAATGAATGGTAATATTATTAAATTTGATGGAAAAGTAGACATTGATAATGCAGATAATATCGGTTTTTTAATTGAGCATCCTAAATTATATGATAATAAATCAGGATTGTATAACTTGAAATTATTTGCACAAGTATTAGGTAAGGGTTTTGATAAAGCATACACAGACAAAATTATAGATGCATTTGGTATGAGACCTTATATTAAAAAGAAAGTTAAGAAATATTCAATGGGGATGAAGCAAAAGTTAGCAATTGCAGTATCTTTAATGAATAAACCTAAATTTTTAATCTTGGATGAGCCTACAAATGGTATGGATCCAGATGGCTCAATTGATGTGCTGACTACAATTAAGTCTTTAGTAAATGAACTTGATATGAGAATTCTAATATCAAGTCATAAGTTAGAAGATATTGAATTAATTTGTGATAGAGCTGTATTTTTAAGAGACGGACATTTTGTTCAAGATGTAAACATGGAGGTAGGTGTTGCATCTGACACAACGATAGTTACTGTTGATCATAAAGACTTTGATAGAACTGAAAAATATCTTGCAGAGCATTTCCAATTACAAAATGTCGACAAAGCAGACGGACATTTAATGATCAATGCACAAAAAAATTATCAAGTTATACTAAAAGCATTATCTGAATTAGATATTTATCCGAAATATATTGAAACACGTAAAAGTTCATTGCGTGATACGTACTTCAATATAAATCAAAGAGGTGATAAATAATGAGAATTTTAAATTTAGTTAAGTATGATCTTTATAGTATTTTTAAAAGTCCTTTAACATATTTAGCGATACTAGTCGTATCTAGTTTGATTGCAACTCAAAGTATACTTATGGCAAATTCTATGGATAACCCGAAACATATTATTGTCTATGGATCTGTATTTGCTGCAGCAAAATGGTTATTGTTAATAATTGGATTAATGTTTGTTGTTAAGACAATTACGCGTGATTTTTCACAAGGTACAATTCAACTATATATGAGTAAAGTTAAAACACGCGTTGGATACATTATTTCGAAAACAATTTCAATTATTTTAATTTCAATATTATTTGCATTAATTCATTATGTGATTTTGATTGTTGTGCAGGCATCTAGTAATGGAAAAAATTTGGCGTTTTCTAAATATGTAGATAATTTATGGTTCTTCCTAATCTTTTTACTATTCTTTGGCTTGTTTTTATTCTTAATCACACTTGCATCACAAAAAACAGCAATGATATTTTCATTAGGTGTATTTTTAGTACTCATTGTACCGTTTATTAAACCTTTTATTACATTTATCCCAAGATACGGTGAAAAAGTTTTAGATGCTTTTGATTATATCCCTTTTGCTTACTTAACTGATAAAATGATTAGCTCTAACTTTGATTTTAGCAATTGGCAATGGGTAATTTCATTAGGTTCTATAGTAATATTCTTCATTTTGAATATCTTATATGTCGCTAAAAAAGACATTTAATAAAAATAATTTTGAGGTTGGGAATTTTAAATTTTCCCAACCTCAAAGTTTGTCTTATTGTAAATTTATTTATTTTCTAATTTATTTAGGATGGAATTATAAACTGCTTTCCAAAATGAAGCGTCAGTTTTATAGCGGTTTGATATAACTAAGTGTGTTTCTTTTTCTAAATCTGCATAGTCTGGATGATCTTTGCTCGGTAATTTATCAGCACGAACATCAGTTACAAATTTTTGGACTTCATTTGCTCTTGGTCCCCAAACTGTTTCTTGTTCGAATTGATCATTCAAGAATACGAAGATAGGAATTGCACGTGATTTACCATTTGTTAAATATTGATCGATCAGTTTTGTATCATCATCTCTATGGAACACGCGTACTTCTAAATTTAATGCTTCACTGATGTGTTTTAGAATTGGGAGATTCATCATTGCATCTCCACACCAGTCTTCAGTAATTACTAATACTTTAGAATAATTCATCTCTTTTATTTTTTTGATGCGTGAATCATCTTCTGGTAACTCAAATGATTGATAGATACTGAGAACGGTATCTTGATTTGTCTTCATTCCATCAATGTATTCATTTAAGGGTTGGCTATTTTTGAAATAAGTTTCTAAATTTGTCATTGTAAAAACCTCCTTTAGCATTTACAACATTATACCAATTTATAGTAATAAAAGGTAATGAAATAAATTAATTGCAAATTCTTTGTTAATTTTTGTTAAGGATGAAACGGGAAGCACCTTATGCTATATTTAAATAAGTACAAAGAAAGGGTGACATCAGTGCGTATTCAAAATCGCTGGGTTGTGTTTATATTATTTTTAATCTGTTCTTTTGGTGTATTAATTGGTTTATATCAATATCGTCATACGAAAACTGTGGATTTGTCTAATCTTGAAATAAACGATATTAAATTAAATGAGAAGTTTGATAAAAAAGGCTATGAAGTAAATAAAAAAATTAAGTTTGATCGTTTTAAATTTTATAACAGTAAAGCTCACCCTGATCTTACCGTTAAAGTGAGAGAAAAGGATAACATCGTTAAGGGGATAATATTAGTAAGAGATGAAAAGATACATACTAATTTTGATGGGGGAATTGGTTCGCCGATAAATAACGCGATTGAAAATCTTGGATTCGGATATAAAAGAACAAAAGTTGGCAATGATTTCTCATCGGTAAAGTATATTGATAGAGATAACCATTTAAAATTAAACTTACTTTATCAAGATTTAGAAATTAAACGTATTGAATTTTTTAGTAAATAGCTTTAGGTCTTAAAGTTATAAAAAACGAATGAATAATTTTATTGGGATGAGTGACCTATATGAACAAGATTACTTATTTAAATGAATTAGAAACAGCACTTGATGCGCTACCTAGGCATTTAAGAGATCAAAAAATGTATGAATATGAACGTTATTTTTATGAGCAAGAACTTAATGGCGTTGATGAAGGGGAAATTTTAAAGAAGTTAAAAGACCCACAAGATGTTGCAGCTGAAACAAAAGCTAGAAGTGTTATTGATTATGCTGAATCTAAACCAACATTTGAAAATATTTCAAGAGCTGTTGCTGCTTCATTAAGTTTAGGCATTCTATCTATTTTTGTCATCCTTATACCAGTATCTATAGTTGGATTATTTGTATTAGCATTATTTTTAATATCACTTTTGCTGCTGTTTTGTCCAATTATTTTATTAGCATCAGCAATATCCAGAGGAATTGTAGACTCAATTAGTAATGTATTTTTTGCCATATCATATTCAGGATTAGGATTAGTATTTATCATTGTCATATTTAAGATTTTAGAATACATTTATCGTTTAATCTTAAAATATTTACTTTGGTATATTAAAACTGTCAAAGGAAGCGTTAGAAAATGAAGAAATTCTTTTTTATTGGGCTTTTAGTGTTTGTTGTCTTTTTTACAGCAGCAACCATTATTTGGTTCAGCTATGATAAAAACAAATATGGTACTAAACAATATGATAAAACATTCAAAGACGATGCTTTTGACAATGTATCTATAAATTTGGATAGTACAGAACTTCGTATAAAACGGGGGAATCAATTTAGAGTTAAATATGATGGTGACAATGATATATTAATTAATATAGTAGATAAGACGTTGAAGATTAGTGATAAAAGGTCTAAGACAAGAGGATATGCAATTGATATGAATCCTTTTCATGAGAATAAGAAAACGTTAACGATTGAAATGCCTGATAAAATGATTAAACGTTTAAATCTATCATCTGGAGCAGGAAGTGTTAGAATCAGTGATGTTGATTTAGAGAACACAAGTATTCAAAGCATTAACGGTGAAGTAGTTATTAAAAACTCAAATCTTGACGCACTAGATTCAAAGACAAATAATAGTTCTACTTATATTAGTAAAAGTAACATTAAAAATAGCAATATTAAAGTTGTTATTGGTACGCTACAAATCGACAAGAGTCAAATTAAACAATCCATATTTTTAAACGATCATGGTGACATTGAATTTAAAAACATGCCATCAAAAGTAGATGCAAAAGCTTCTACTAAACAAGGAGATATTCGTTTTAAGTATGATAGTAAACCTGAAGACACTATACTAAAGCTAAATCCGGGAACGGGTGATAGCGTAGTTAAAAATAAAACATTTACTAATGGTAAAGTTGGGAAAAGCGACAATGTTTTAGAATTTTATACGATTGATGGTAATATCAAAGTTGAATAAATAAAGGATGTAAGCACCGATATTAGGAAGCATAATTTCTCTAATATCGGTGTTATTTATTTGTTGGCAAAAGTTAAGTCGGTATCTATATTGCCAGTAAAGTGAGTGATATTAAGGTCTTGACCATCTAACCATGATTTGAAATCTATTATTTCTGGTGGCGCATTTTCTCCCAATGTAAAATATGCAGTTAATGTTTCAGGTTGATACATTGATGTATGGATGGTGCCAGACCAGCTTTTGAATAGTTTACTGTAAATTTCATACTGAGGATTATTGAATAACTTAAATGCTGTAGTCATATCTAAATTATCATTAGTTTGTGAAATGGTACGCGCCAGTCTTTCTTTAGATTCTTTTGTATAATTACGATTTTCATGTGTTAATATTTCAAAATGATTTGTACATATATTATCATAACGAACATCTATTGATCTCGGTGTCACTTCAACAATTGCATGGTTCAATGATTTGTCCATCAGTATGTAGCTAAATGAGCTTCTGTGTGGTATTTCTTTCAATAATTGTATTGCTTCTGTTACATTTCGGCAATTTTCAAGAATTAGACGACCAATCATATAACATACAAAACCATTTGCTGGTTTCTTCCGGTGCATAAAGTTATAGCCCATAGTTAATCCTGACTCATTCATACCATCCATTCTTCCAGTTACCCTTGATACAGGACCAATTTGAGCTAAACCGCTATCTGTAGGTTGATATAGTAAGTAGCGACCATCATAAGTTGCAGGGTGGTAATCATAATTTCTAACCATGAAGTCTTTGCCTTGAAAGACCGTGCAACCACTTTCTTTTAAATCGGTAAAACGATAATGTCCAAAGTTTAAAATAATTTGGCGTGTTGGCATTTTGAGTATACTTTGTAGTCCCATTAATTCTTCCCATATTTGAGGTGCGTAAGTTTGGAATATTTGATAAGTTTCATTTACATCTATATCGAAACGTGGGACACGTTTTTTCCATTCTTTTTCTCGATTTTTTAGAAGAGGTGTTTGTTGAAGCCATTTACCAGTTTTAACACCTAACTCGAAATGTGAACCTCTAAAAGTCATAATATCTGATATCACTTGTTGCATATCATCGGCCCCTTTCTTTTTAGTTGTAATATATTGTAAATAAATAGTAATCGTATGTATATTGAATGTCATGTTAAATAAAGTTATATTTTACTAAATGAAATATAAAATTGTTTGAGGTGATTTCTCGGTGTATAAGACTTATCAATCAGTTAAAACATATTTTTATAGATGGTGGGGATATTAAGTTAAAAACTTAAAATCATCTTATCATAAATAACAATCTTAAGTTAGCATTCACGATAATAGTCATTGTTAACATTAGCATATAAGGTCATGTCACGTTGAAACAGAGGTTCCTCGGCATTTTTGAAAATAATCATTAGCTTGCTCACTATATAATTTGATGAATATATTTCGTAAAAGTGGGTATTTATTTAATGATTATTCTATATATGATAGTATAATGAAATGTAGATAGGTATTTAATTTAACAGAGGTGAAATTGAGATGTGGAATTTTATTAAATGTGTGTTTAAATTCGTATTTAGCTTAGTTGCTATTACAACATTAGTTGCTGGTGTTGGTGTAGTAGCATTTGCTTATATCTTTAAAAAAGATTTTGAAGATATTGAAAGAAAAACTAAAGAAATTATTTCTGATATTGAAAGTAAAAATAACTAATAACATTTAGAGGCTGGGACATAAATCCCTAAAAAACAGCAGTGAGATAATTTTCAATTAGAAAATATCTTACTGCTGTTCTCTATTTATACAATACTTCGTATTGAATGGCTTCGCTTTCCTAGGGTGCCGTCTCAGCCTTGGTCTTCGACTGGCACTGCTCCCTCAGGAGTCTCGCCATTAATACTACGTATTAACA
>NZ_JACYHC010001004.1:0-829 GCF_017152085.1 Staphylococcus sp. EG-SA-2 | reverse complement strand
GTTAATGACACGCTCAGGCTGGAACATTAAGTTCTTAGGCAATGTAAAAAAGCTGATTTCTATTAATTATTTGATAGAAATCAGCTTTTCTTCAACTAAGTCACGATATAGTGTTTTTGAATTTTCGTTCAATTTCGATTCGTGATTTGGAATACTTTTCTTCCACACAAATGTATACCTATTGGCATTAGCTTCTACTTTTGTACCATCAATAAAAATTGAATTATGATCAATAAGATTTTGCTTTAAACATTGACTATGAAACTGGATAAATAAAGATTCAATTAATGCATCAGTATTAGGATTTACTCTAAAACGATTAATAGTTTTATAAGAAGGTGTTTGATTTTGAGCTAACCACATCATTCGAATACTGTCATGAAGTAATTTCTCTATTCTACGACCAGAAAATACAGATTGAGTGTATGCATATAAGATAATTTTTAACATCATTTTTGGATGATAGGATGTTGCGCCACGATGATGTCTGAATTCATCGAATTCGCTATCAGGTATCGTTTCAACAATTTCATTAACATATCGTGAAATATCATTTTGAGGAATTCTAACAGAAGTTTCTATTGGTAGTGTAAGTTGGGCAAAGTGTCTTATTTTTTTTAAAGTATTTAAAAGTAAAATTACATGTTAATACGTAGTATTAATGGCGAGACTCCTGAGGGAGCAGTGCCAGTCGAAGACCGAGGCTGAGACGGCACCCTAGGAAAGCGAAGCCATTCAATACGAAGTATTGTATAAATAGAGAACAGCAGTAAGATATTTTCTAATTGAAAATTATCTTACTGCTGTTTTTTTAGGGATTTATGTCCCA
>NZ_JACYHC010001003.1:0-829 GCF_017152085.1 Staphylococcus sp. EG-SA-2 | reverse complement strand
GCGTTTCACGTAAATGAATCAATAAATCTAATATTTGTGTTTGAATTGACATGTCGAGTGAACTAATGGCTTCATCAAACAAAATATATTTAGGGTTAATACATATTGCACGCGCAATCGCAACACGTTGCGCCTCTCCACCTGATAACATATTAGGATATTTATCCATGTATGCCTTAGATAGACCGACTTCTTCCAACAATGTAATTGCTTGAACTTCCATAACATCTTTAGGTTGTCCATCACATTGACACATCACTTCAAATAAGATTTCTCTAACAGTCTGAAATGGATGTAATGATGACGTATAATCTTGAAATACAGCACCAATTTGATGACGTCTCACTTTCTTCTTATGCATCGGTTGATCATTTAAGGTTACACAACCTTTATCCGGTTTCTCAATACCTAATATCATACGACTCAATGTCGATTTACCGCTACCACTTTCTCCGATAATCGCAATCGTCGCACCGATTGGACACTCAAATGACACACCTTTCACGATAGGTGTTCGACGACGCTTAAAAACATGTGCGCTTTGATATGACTTTTCAACATCTTTAATTTTAATCATGTACATCACCCCTCATCACATGTTTAAAATGATCATTAATCTTCTTCTTCGTTGATAATAAATACTTCGTATAAACATGTTCTGGATGATGCAAGACTGATTCACGTGTCCCTTGTTCAATAAGCTGACCATTTTTCATCACAACAACACGGTCTGCAATCTTGTTAATAACCGTTAAATCATGTGAAATGAAAATCATCGCACAGTCAAAGTGTTTTTTAATATCTATAAATGCTTCCAGTACATCATATT
>NZ_JACYHC010001002.1:0-829 GCF_017152085.1 Staphylococcus sp. EG-SA-2 | reverse complement strand
GCGTTTCACGTAAATGAATCAATAAATCTAATATTTGTGTTTGAATTGACATGTCGAGTGAACTAATGGCTTCATCAAACAAAATATATTTAGGGTTAATACATATTGCACGCGCAATCGCAACACGCTGCGCTTCTCCACCTGATAACATATTAGGATATTTATCCATGTATGCCTTAGATAGACCGACTTCTTCCAACAATGTAATTGCTTGGACTTCCATAACTTCTTTAGGTTGTCCATCACATTGACACATCACTTCAAATAAGATTTCTCTAACAGTCTGAAATGGGTGTAATGATGACGTATAATCTTGAAATACAGCACCAATTTGATGACGTCTGACTTTCTTCTTATGCATCGGTAGATCATTTAAGGTTACACAGCCTTTATCCGGTTTCTCAATACCTAATATCATACGACTCAACGTCGATTTACCGCTACCACTTTCTCCGATAATCGCAATCGTCGCACCGATTGGACACTCAAATGACACACCTTTCACGATAGGTGTTCGACGACGCTTAAAAACATGTGCGCTTTGATATGATTTTTCAACATCTGTAACTTTAATCATGTACATCACCCCTCATCACATGTTTAAAATGATCATTAATCTTCTTCTTCGTTGATAATAAATACTTCGTATAAACATGTTCTGGATGATGCAAGACTGATTCACGTGTACCATGCTCTATCAGTTGACCATTTTTCATCACAACAACACGGTCTGCAATCTTGTTAATAACCGTTAAATCATGTGAAATGAAAATCATCGCACAGTCAAAGTGTTTTTTAATATCTATAAATGCTTCCAGTACATCATATT
>NZ_JACYHC010001001.1:0-830 GCF_017152085.1 Staphylococcus sp. EG-SA-2 | reverse complement strand
GATGTTAATTATGAAGCAATGGATAAAGTGTTAAAGCCTAATCGCAAAAAGATTGCATCGAAAGGGATTAAATCTGTGCGCGCACGTGTTGGTCATCTTAGAGAAGCACTGGATGAAAAGTATCGTGGTATAACCATTGAAGAATTTAAAAATTTAATGGTGACACAGATTTTGGGAATCGATGACATTAAAGAGGCAAAACGATACGAATTAACGGATGCAGATTGGGAAGCGATTGATGAATTAGTTGATAAAAAGTATAAAAATTGGGATTGGAATTATGGCAAGTCACCCAAATATGAATATAATCGAAGTGAAAGATTATCATCAGGTACTGTAGATATTACCATTTCTGTTGAACAAAATCGTATTGCAGATTGTAGAATTTTTGGTGATTTCTTTGGACAAGGTGATATAAAAGATGTGGAAGAAGCATTACAAGGAACAAAAATGACAAGAGAAGATTTAACGCATCAGTTAAAGCAATTAGACATCGTTTATTATTTTGGTAATGTTACGGTTGGATCATTGGTTGAGATGATTTTAAGTTAATATTGTTTAGGCGTTAATGTCGCACCCTCAATGAATATGTGTATTTGCTTTTAAAATGGTGACTATGTAGTTATGTAATTTGAACATACGATTGAAAATGAATTTAGTTAATTAGCAAAGACATCATATTTATAGCGTTTGTGTTTCTAAATGATTGGGTATTTGAAAATGGTTAATGATAGTTTTTAAAGGAATAAATTCATTTTCATTTATATAAGTAAGATTAAATACTAGCTACTAAAGTCTATTTATATACGTCAAAATATAATGACTGCTAT
>NZ_JACYHC010001000.1:0-830 GCF_017152085.1 Staphylococcus sp. EG-SA-2 | reverse complement strand
GTACATACATTCGTACAACAATGCCAAGATTATTTATATGGACTTTTAGAGGCTCTTTAACTTAAGTTATTAGAGCCTCTTATGCAGTTGCTCAGATCATCGTATAAAAATTAATGACGTCATTTCAAAAATCGATACAAAAATAATTTATTATAAAAATTCTAAGAAAGAAGTGAAGCAGATGTTAAAATCTATTAATCATATATGCTTTTCAGTCAGAAATTTAAACGATTCAATACATTTTTATAGAGATATTTTACTTGGGAAATTGCTATTGACTGGTAAAAAAACTGCTTATTTTGAGCTTGCAGGCCTATGGATTGCTTTAAATGAAGAAAAAGATATACCACGTAATGAAATTCACTTTTCATATACACATATAGCTTTCACTATAGATGACAGCGAATTTAAATATTGGCATCAGAGGTTAAAAGATAATAACGTGAATATTTTAGAAGGAAGAGTTAGAGATATTAGAGATAGACAATCAATTTACTTTACTGACCCTGATGGTCATAAGCTAGAATTACATACTGGCACACTTGAGAACAGATTAAATTATTATAAAGAGGCTAAACCACATATGACATTTTACAAATAAGGCGTCATTATAAAAAGGCCTCTTGAAATCCGTTAAAATTTTAATTAATTATTATATAATAAGAGAACTTTTCAAACAATACAGTTGTTATTTTTGCTATTTCAACAAACATAAATAAGCAGTAAGATGACTACAACTTAAGAGTCTTCTTACTGCAATTATTTTTCAAATATATCAACGTTAATATAACTTCTATTAAGAAATACTCACATTCTGCCCTGCAATGCAA
>NZ_JACYHC010000999.1:0-830 GCF_017152085.1 Staphylococcus sp. EG-SA-2 | reverse complement strand
AAATTCATAACTAAAAAAGAGGATATTCTAAACAAATACACTACAATTTAATTCACGAGCTTTTATTACGTAAGACCAACTATACGCTCATATTGGCATAATGTACAGTGTTTTTTGAAAATAAATTTAAAAAGATTTTTAAAAACCTTAGAAACGTTGATTTAAAGGGGTTTATAAAAATAAAAAATTGTAGTCTTTTATGGTGTTTGCTAGTTTTCAAAGTGACATAACGTTTAAACATGACGATTTTATAAGCAATTCATAAAAAACAAGCAGCGATAAATGCTACTTGTTGATATTAAAATCTGACTTGAAAGGTCATAGCAATGTTATATGCCGATGGAATGTGCTTATTTACCTTTTTCTTCACGACGTTTTAAATAATAAGCGCCACCTAATAAACCAGCTGGAATACCTATAATTGGTGTTGTAACTACGCTTAAGACAATAACAATCATTGCTAAAGCAATCACGTTATACCAAGTTACAGTCAAATTTTTCAAATCCTCGTATGATTGTTTTACTAATTCTCTAAATTTCATGATTCAATCTCTCCTTTTTATAAATCAGTTAATAGTTATACTGCATTGCTTAAAATCAAAATCTCAATGAAGCATCTTTTAATCGTAAGTGTTAAATGGTTTTCTTAATCAATTTGTTTGAATGTACAAAAGCAATTAAAGCAAAAGTAATGTAAATGAGGGTGTATACAACAATTACTACAATAACCGGCATGAAGGAAATATTACCCATCAATTTCATAAATGCTATTGCGGCGAATACTGCATGTAATATAGCAATCAATAATGGTAAACCGAAGTTGAAAGTAA
>NZ_JACYHC010000998.1:0-831 GCF_017152085.1 Staphylococcus sp. EG-SA-2 | reverse complement strand
TTGCAAGTTTATCAACATCGGTAAGTACATCAGAATCTGGCTCAACATCAGAAAGTACAAGTGAATCCGATTCAACATCAACATCATTAAGCGATTCACAAAGCACATCAAGAAGTACAAGTGCATCAGGATCAGCAAGTACATCAACATCAACAAGTGACTCTCGTAGTACATCAGCTTCAACTAGTACTTCGATGCGTACAAGTACTAGTGATTCACAAAGTATGTCGCTTTCAACAAGTACATCAACAAGTATGAGTGATTCAACGTCATTATCTGATAGTGTGAGTGATTCAACATCAGACTCAACAAGTGCGAGTACATCTGGTTCGATGAGTGTATCTATATCGTTAAGTGATTCGACAAGTACATCAACATCGGCTAGTGAAGTAATGAGCGCAAGCATATCTGATTCACAAAGTATGTCAGAATCTGTAAATGATTCAGAAAGTGTAAGTGAATCTAATTCTGAAAGTGACTCTAAATCGATGAGTGGCTCAACAAGTGTCAGTGATTCTGGCTCATTGAGCGTCTCAACGTCATTAAGAAAATCAGAAAGTGTAAGCGAGTCAAGTTCATTGAGTGGCTCACAATCGATGAGCGATTCAGTAAGCACAAGCGATTCGTCATCATTAAGTGTATCGACGTCACTAAGAAGTTCAGAAAGCGTGAGTGAATCTGATTCATTAAGTGATTCAAAATCAACAAGTGGTTCGACTTCAACAAGTACATCTGGTTCATTGAGTACCTCAACATCATTAAGTGGTTCAGAAAGCGTAAGCGAGTCTACCTCGCTAAGTGATTCAATATCAATGAGTGATTCTACTAGTA
>NZ_JACYHC010000997.1:0-831 GCF_017152085.1 Staphylococcus sp. EG-SA-2 | reverse complement strand
TTGCAAGTTTATCAACATCGGTAAGTACATCAGAATCTGGCTCAACATCAGAAAGTACAAGTGAATCCGATTCAACATCAACATCATTAAGCGATTCACAAAGCACATCAAGAAGTACAAGTGCATCTGGATCAGCAAGTACATCAACATCAACAAGTGACTCTCGTAGTACATCAGCTTCAACTAGTACTTCGATGCGTACAAGTACAAGTGATTCACAAAGTATGTCGCTTTCAACAAGTACATCAACAAGTATGAGTGATTCAACGTCATTATCTGATAGTGTTAGTGATTCAACATCAGACTCAACAAGTGCGAGT
Organism: Staphylococcus sp. EG-SA-2; assembly: GCF_017152085.1. NCBI lineage: Bacteria > Bacillati > Bacillota > Bacilli > Caryophanales > Staphylococcaceae > Staphylococcus > Staphylococcus sp. EG-SA-2. Next base: position 511 of record NZ_JACYHC010000997.1, on the reverse strand, counting down.
ACATCTGGTTCGATGAGTGTGTCTATATCGTTAAGTGATTCGACAAGCACATCAACATCGGCTAGTGAAGTAATGAGCGCAAGCATATCTGATTCACAAAGTATGTCAGAATCTGTAAATGATTCAGAAAGTGTAAGCGAATCTAATTCTGAAAGTGACTCAAAATCGATGAGTGGTTCAACAAGCGTAAGTGATTCTGGCTCATTGAGCGTCTCAACGTCATTAAGAAAATCAGAAAGTGTAAGCGAGTCTAGTTCATTGAGTGGCTCACAATCGATGAGCGATTCAGTAAGCACAAGCGATTCGTCATCATTAAGTGTATCGACGTCACTAAGAAGTTCGGAAAGCGTGAGTGAATCTGATTCATTAAGTGATTCAAAATCGACAAGTGGTTCGACTTCAACAAGTACATCTGGTTCATTGAGTACCTCAACATCATTAAGTGGTTCAGAAAGCGTAAGCGAGTCTACCTCGCTAAGTGATTCAATATCAATGAGTGATTCTACTAGTA
>NZ_JACYHC010000996.1:0-831 GCF_017152085.1 Staphylococcus sp. EG-SA-2 | reverse complement strand
CTGAAAATGCAACAACCGAAATACCACGTTTAATTAATACAGCAATCGCCGAAAGACGCCCAGTTCATTTACATTTACCAATCGATGTCGCAATCTCTGAAATTGAGATACCGACACCATTTGAAGTAACGGCAGCCAAAGATACGGATGCATCAACATATATAGAGTTATTAACATCTAAATTGCATCAATCGAAGCAGCCTATCATCATTACTGGACATGAAATCAACAGTTTTCACCTTCATCAAGAATTAGAAGATTTTGTAAATCAAACACAGATACCAGTAGCACAACTTTCATTAGGAAAAGGTGCTTTTAATGAGGAAAATCCATATTATATGGGTATTTACGATGGGAAAATTGCCGAAGATAAAATACGAGATTATGTGGACAACAGCGATTTAATTTTAAATATTGGAGCCAAATTAACAGATTCAGCAACAGCAGGTTTTTCATACCAATTCAATATCGATGATGTCGTTATGTTAAATCATCACAATATCAAAATTGACGATGTTACAAATGATGAAATATCTCTACCATCATTGTTAAAACAGTTATCCAATATTTCATATACGAATAACGCAACGTTCCCTGCGTATCATCGTCCAACATCACCCGATTATACTGTTGGCACAGAACCATTAACACAACAAACTTATTTTAAAATGATGCAAAATTTCTTAAAACCAAATGATGTCATCATTGCTGATCAAGGTACATCATTCTTTGGTGCTTATGATTTAGCATTATACAAAAACAATACTTTTATAGGGCAACCGTTATGGGGTTCTATCGGCTATACATTACCTGCAACATTAGGTTCACAAT
>NZ_JACYHC010000995.1:0-831 GCF_017152085.1 Staphylococcus sp. EG-SA-2 | reverse complement strand
CTGAAAATGCAACAACCGAAATACCACGTTTAATTAATACAGCAATCGCCGAAAGACGCCCAGTTCATTTACATTTACCAATCGATGTCGCAATCTCTGAAATTGAGATACCGACACCATTTGAAGTGACGGCAACTAAAGATACGGATGCATCAACATATATAGAGTTATTAGCAACTAAACTGCATCAAGCGAAGCAGCCTATCATCATTACTGGACATGAAATTAACAGTTTTCACCTCCATCAAGAATTAGAAGATTTTGTAAATCAAACACAGATACCAGTAGCACAACTTTCATTAGGAAAAGGTGCTTTTAATGAGGAAAATCCATATTATATGGGTATTTACGACGGGAAAATTGCCGAAGATAAAATACGAGATTATGTGGACAACAGCGATTTAATTTTAAATATTGGAGCCAAATTAACAGATTCAGCAACAGCAGGATTTTCATACCAATTCAATATCGATGATGTCGTTATGTTAAATCATCACAATATCAAAATTGATGATGTTACAAATGATGAAATATCTCTACCATCGTTGTTAAAACAGTTATCCAATATTTCATATACGAACAGTGCAACGTTCCCTGCGTATCATCGTCCAACATCACCCGATTATACTGTTGGCACAGAACCATTAACACAACAAACTTATTTTAAAATGATGCAAAATTTCTTAAAACCAAATGATGTCATTATTGCTGATCAAGGTACATCATTCTTTGGTGCTTATGATTTAGCATTATACAAAAACAATACTTTTATAGGGCAACCGTTATGGGGTTCTATCGGCTATACATTACCTGCAACATTAGGTTCACAAT
>NZ_JACYHC010000994.1:0-11318 GCF_017152085.1 Staphylococcus sp. EG-SA-2 | reverse complement strand
AATTTCAGAATACGAGCAATGTCAGTTGCAGTGTTTAATAAATTTTGTTCGCTATTTTGTAGGACATCTTCTAAAGTGCTAGGTGAAGAGATTATAGAATAGGCACTATCAATACCGAAATCGTAAACATGTTGATAATTTTCGCCTAGACTGCCACAAATCGCGATGACAGGAATATGATATTGTTTTGCAGCTAACGCAACGCCTACGGGTGTTTTACCAAAGATGGTCTGATAATCCATGCGTCCTTCTCCAGTAATAACGAGGTCTGCATCTTTAATTCTTTGATGAAAATCTGTAATGTCAAAGACGACATCAATACCTTTTGTTAAAGTTGTCTCACAAAACGCTAATAATGCTGCGCCCATACCGCCAGCTGCACCAGAACCTGGTATTTGATTAACGGACTTTCCTGTGCACATTTTTATCTTATCATGATAATGCGACATTGCGAAATCCAACTTTGGTATCATCTTTGCATCAGCGCCTTTTTGAGGACCATAAATATAGGTAGCACCATTTTCACCCAATAAAGGATTTGAAACATCACAGGCCACTTTAAAGGTCACCTCTTTTAATCGCGAATCTAGATTGGTTATATCGATTTGTGCAATGTGAGCAAGATTAGCACCATTCATTTGTAATAAGTCCCCGTTTACATCAGTAAACTTTACGCCTAGTGCACTTAGCATACCTGTACCACCATCATTTGTTGCACTGCCACCAATCCCTAAAATAATGGTCTTAGCACCATGATTTAATGCATCTTTAATTAGTTCACCGGTACCATATGATGATGTGTATAAAGGATTACGTTCCTCTTTTTCTAATAAATCCAAACCTGACGCTGCCGCCATTTCAATAATTACAATTTGTTGTTCGTCTGCGCGTGCATAACATGCTTCAATAGGTCGCATTAAAGGGTCATTAACGATGACTGTATACTTAGTGGCACCTGTTGCATGCATTAAAGCATCTGTGGTACCTTCACCACCATCAGCCATCGGAATGATATCATAATGAAGGGTATTCCCATAAACATTAGTAAATGCCTGTTTTATAATATTGCCAACTTGCTGTGCGGTCATACTTTCCTTAAATGAGTCAGGAGCGATGACAATTTTTTGTAATTGCATAGTAGACATCCTCTCATTACTGTTGTCGCTCTTATTGTATATAAAATTACTAGTGAACTAAAGTAATCTCTATAGTGCTAATGAGTCACGCGATAAATCAGTTACATTATAATGGCGTATAAGGATGAGAGGAAAGAGACTAAATTTGCTGTGAAAGGGTATAAAGGTTGAAATAAGTAAATTTGAAGTGAAGCGGATTGGCTCGCATATTCGAGTATGTTGGAGAACGTAGCTATGCATATATTTTGATGTTGAGGAGTTACACATATGAAACTAACACAAACGCATGCTGAAATTTTAAAATTTATCATTGTTGGCGGCATTAATACGTTAAATTATTATGTTGTCTATTTATTGCTGTTAAAATTATTACACATTGAATATATGATTAGTCATATTACCGGATTTCTAGTCGCTTTTGTGATTTCGTATTATTTGAATTGTTATTTTGTTTACAGGGTAAAACCTACTTGGAGAAAATTCATTAGTTTTCCAATTACGCAGATTGTCAACGTAAGCTTACAAACAGTTTTATTATATGTTTTTGTATCCTGGCTAAATTTGCCAGCGGAAATTGCGCCATTTGCAGGTTTAGTGATTACGATACCCATCACATTTGTATTATCTAAATGGATTTTAAAAGATAGTAATTAAAGTAGCGTAAACCACTAAAAAACGCTTTACTCGAACTTTAATATTGCGTGAAATATAATAAATAAATGATATAATATAATGGTCGCCTAACATCTCGGGCGTTACTTTAACGCAGAGAGGAGGTGTATGATGGATGTTCAATTTATTAATTAACATCATGACTTCAGCTTTAAGCGGCTGTCTTGTTGCGTTTTTTGCACATTGGTTACGAACGCGCAACAATAAAAAAGGTGACAAATAACCAACACCTAAATAAATCCCCTCACTATGGCAGTAGTGAGGGGATTTGGTGTATTTAGATGTTCAATTTATTATGTAATTAATTATAGCATTGATAAACAAGGTGTGCAATGTATTTTGCAATATTACAATAAATGAATTTAATTATATTAGAATTAAGTATTTCGAAAAATGATTTAATAGTTGAGTCATAGGATCATTAGATAAAGCGAATAATCAATTATAGGGACATTGGGATACAAATCAATGTACTAGACTCTACAAGGCTATACTCAGGGACCCAACATAGAGAATTTGGATCCACAGTTTCTACAGACAATGCAAGTTGGCGGGGCCCCAACACAGTAGCTGGCGGAAAGTCAGCTTACAATAATGTGCAAGTTGGCGGAGCCCCAACATAGAGTTTTACTCATGTATTCCTATTTTTAAGTACATATTAGCTGTGGCTAAGGATAAAGAATCATTACATAATAAATCATTAGTGGCTCTTTATCATTTCTGCCCCATAACCTTGTGAATTTTTAAAAGAAATGTGTCACAAATCCACGCGACATTGATAATCGTTATCAACTAATATATGATGTACTTGTAATAAGTATTAATTTTTAACAAATAACAAATTTATATTATGTATATCATCCAGTGAAATAAATAATATAAGCGGCTTAATTTAGATTATTAATTGAAAGGAGTTGCATATACGATGAACAATCAGACAAATTGGATAAAGATACTCAGCGGATTTGCTTCTGATAGTAAATGGAAAATTATGTTATCAATTTTGTTGTCTATCATCAGTGTCTTTTCTGGATTAGTTCCATATTGGGCAGTCTTTAAAATTATTTTAATGATGATTAACAATGCATATACGATTAATTCGATTATGGTTTATATCTTTATTGCTTTAATCACTTATATTTCACAAGTGTGTTGTTTTGGAGCGTCAACGATGCTATCACATATTACGGCATATGAAATTTTATCTGAAATTCGTAAAAAATTAGCTCAAAAATTAATGCGCCTCCCTTTAGGCGTAGTGGAATCTAAGAAAATAGGTGAATTAAAAAATATATTTGTCGATAAGGTTGAAACAATAGAATTACCTTTAGCACATATGATTCCTGAAGTTATAGGAAACTTACTTTTGTCAGCTGCTATCTTTTTATACATAATGCTCATTGATTGGCGTATGGCTAGTGCCTTATTAGTAACGATACCAATTTCAATTTTCGCTTTTAAAAAAGTTATGTCTGGATTTAATGAGACATATGCTGAACAAATGAAATCGAATAATTATATGAATAGCGCGATTGTAGAGTTTATCGAAGGCATTGAAGTGATTAAAACATTTAATCAATCTCAAAGTTCATATAAAAAATATAAAGATGCAGTAGATAATTATAAGATTCACACTTTGAATTGGTTTAAAAATACATGGGGGTATATGAATTTAGGAGCTAGTGTATTACCTTCAACATTTTTAGGGATTTTACCGGTCGGCATGTATTTGATATCTATCAACCAATTAAACTATGCGGAATTTTTCCTATGCATCGTATTATCTTTAGGTGTAGTAGCACCGATTAAGAATTTTACTAATTATGTAAATCATTTAAAGTCTATACAATACGCATTAACTGAAGTGAATCAAATATTAAGTCTAGAAGAGTTAGTATTGTCAACAAAATTTAAGAAGCCTCAACATTATGAAATTGCTTTTAATAATGTTGGATTTTCATATAACAAAGATAAGGACGATCTGGTCTTTAAGCATTTATCATTTACAGTACCAGAAAATAATTTCACAGCTATCGTCGGGGCTTCTGGTAGCGGTAAGTCAACCATTGCCAAGCTTATATCACGATACTGGGATGTGACTTCAGGTGAAATTACGATTGGCGGTATAAATATAAAAGATATTGAATCGAAACAACTTAACGATTTAGTTGGTTTTGTTGGACAAGATAACTTTTTATTAAATCTTACTTTTAAAGAAAATATTAAACTTGGCAATCCAGAAGCTACGGATGAGGCAGTTGAAAAAGCTGCCAAGTTAGCACAATGTCATGAATTTATTGAAAAGTTGCCAGATGGATATGATACGAATGTTGGTACAGTGGGAGATAAATTGTCTGGTGGTGAAAAACAACGAGTCACTATTGCAAGAATGATATTAAAAGATGCGCCTATCATTGTATTAGATGAAGCGACTGCTTACGTTGATCCAGACAACGAACAAAAAATTCAAGAAGCATTAAATGTGTTGACGCAGGATAAAACATTGATTGTTATTGCACATCGGTTATCTACGATTCAACATGCAGATCAAATTATTGTTTTAGGTAAACAACAAATTTTAGAAAAAGGGTCACATCACTTATTGCTAAAATTAAACGGTAATTATAAGAAAATGTGGGATACGCACATGCATACAAAAGATTGGGGAATCAATACTGGACATAATTAAACTAATGAGAAAAGGAGGTCAAATATGTTTCAAATTACATTTAAAATTTTAAACTGGATAAGACCATATAAAGCAAGAATGATTTTAGGATTTAGCATGTCATTTTTAAATGCTATTTTTATTGCGTTACCTATCTTTTTAGCTGCAAAAATATTTAATAATGTGCTATCTCATAAACCTATTTATATGAAAGATATATTGAATGTTGTAATTATCATGGTTTTATTAGTGATTGGACGATTTATTACAGCATATTTCAAAAGCAAAAGCCATGAGAGCATCGCTTATGAAATGAGTGCGAAAGAACGTTTAGATATAGGGGATAAATTGAAAAATGTAAGGTTAGGTTATTTTAATTCGCATCATTCAAATGAGTTAACAACAATAGTAACAACAGATTTAACATTTCTAGAAAACTTTGCCATGAAAATGGTAGATATTGTTGTTAATGGATACATATTAATTACAGTACTCATATTGTCTCTACTTGTAGTTTCGTGGCAAGTATCATTATTAGCATGCATTGGCGTATTACTATCATTTTTTGCGATTCAATTATTAGAAAGAAAGAGTCGACAAAATGCGCCAGCGTATCATAATGTACAAAACCAATTAGTGGAAAAGGTATTGGAGGTTATTCGTGGTATTCAAGTAATAAAATCATTCGCGAAAGAAAATACGAGTCTTAAAAGTTTTAACCAAGCAGTCAATGAAAGTAAACGTATAAATACAAAAATAGAAATGCAATATATCCCATTCAATTTATTGCATTTACTTAGTTTAAAAGTTGTTTCAATAATGATTGTATTAGTTGCATGCTTATTATATATGAATCATAGTATTGATTTACCTACCCTTATTATGATTTCAATTTTTTCATTTGTGATATTTGATAGTGTTGAAAATATTAATAGTGCTGCACACGTACTTGAAATGATAGATATGACGATAGATGATATTGAAAAGATAAAAAATGCTCCAGAACTGGATGAGAATGGAAAAAATTTGACGATTAAAAATGAAAATATCGCTTTTCAAAACGTGAACTTTTCATATGATGATAAACAAGTGATAAAGAATGTGAATTTTGAGATACCTACACAAACATCAACAGCAATAATTGGACCTTCAGGAAGTGGGAAATCTACATTATGTCACTTACTCTTGCGCTTTTATGATATCGATGATGGAAATATTCGCATCGATGGTGTTGATATTAAAGATATGACATTAAGTACGTTAATGTCGAAAATTAGTGCAGTATTTCAAAAGGTGTATTTATTTAATGATACGATTGAAAATAACATATTGTTTGGCAATCCAGGTGCAACGAAAGAAGAAATTATTCGTGCAGCGAAGCAAGCATGTTGCCACGACTTCATCATGTCATTACCTGAGGGATATCAAACAATGCTAAATGAAAAAGGTAGTAATTTATCTGGCGGAGAAAAGCAAAGGATTTCTATTGCTAGGGCGATATTAAAAGATGCACCAATAATTATTTTAGATGAAGCAACTGCAAGTATTGACCCTGAAAATGAACAGCTGATTCAAACGGCAATTAATGAATTAAGTAAAGGCAAAACAGTAATTACAATTGCACATAAACTTGAAACTATTAAAAATGCAGATCAGATTATAGTGCTCAATGAAGGTGAAATAATTCAAAAAGGTAGTCATGATGAATTAATTCGAAAACCAGGAATGTATCAAGACTTTATAAGAATAAAAAGTAAATCAGCAGGCTGGAAATTATAAATAATAGTTTAATATGGAATCAGAATTTGGAAATAAAAAGGGTGATAGATAATCAACAGCAAAATAAATCCCCTCACTAGGGCAATAGTGAGGGGATTTGGTGTATTTAGATGTTCAATTTATTATGTAACTAATTATAGCATTGATGAACAAGGCGCTCAACGTAATATTACAATTAATGGATTGTTTCACAAGATGGTAAAGCTAGGATGTCTTTTTGTTAAGAAATAATGCAATTATTAATTTTAACTGACATATTTTATCGAATCGCTGTTTATATCTGCCCGAATTCCTTAAGAAGTCTTAGTCATTTCAATAGCAAGGTCAAAATTTTGCCAAAAATTATAGTTATACTGAGAAGTTTAAATTCATGTTTTCTTGAAAAACATGCGCCTTAAATGTAAACTTATTAATTATAAAAGTTTACATTCGGATTGAGGTGCTTATTTTTTATGAGGATTTTTATTACAAGTACGAATACTGATGTAGGCAAAACCTATGTTACAAAGCATTTATACCATGCTTTGAAAACACGTGGTCATCGTGTTTGTGTTTTTAAACCATTTCAAACTGAGGAACGCCAAGACGGGACATTTCCAGATTTAGAAGTATTTAAAAATGAATGTGATTTAAGCTATGACATAACGTCACTTTATACTTTTAAGCAACCTGTATCACCACACCTTGCATTTAAAATGACAGATCAAATTTTTCTAAATAAGCAGCGTGTATTAGATAAGGTAAAAGTTTTAGATAAGGAATTTGATTTTATCTTAATTGAGGGTGCTGGGGGAATTGCCGTACCAATATATGAAGGTACAGATGATTTCTACATGACTAAAGATCTAATCAATGATTGTGCAGATTGTGTCATCAGTGTGTTGCCATCAAAATTAGGTGCTATTAGCGATGCCGTTGTTCACCAAGATTATGTTAATAAGAATGTATCGGCGAGTAATTTTTTAATAATGAATCGCTATACAGACAGCTATATTGAAAAAGACAATCAAATTACGATTGGAAAATTAACAAATAAAACAGTCTATACATTTGAAGAACATGCCACGTATGAAAATTTCTCAGAAGCATTTTTAAAACAATTAATAGGAGTTAAAAATGAATTACACACAACAACTTAAACAAAAAGACTCAGAATATGTTTGGCATCCATTTACACAAATGGGTGTATATAGCAAAGAAGAAGCAATCATCATTGAAAAAGGAAAGGGTAGTTACCTTTACGATACGAATGGCAATAAATATTTAGATGGTTATGCATCGTTGTGGGTCAATGTGCATGGTCATAATAACAAATACTTGAATAAGGTAATTAAAAAGCAACTCAATAAAATTGCCCATTCTACGCTGCTAGGATCATCAAATATTCCGTCAATAGAACTTGCGGAAAAATTAATCGAAATCACGCCAAGTAATCTAAGAAAAGTATTTTATTCTGATACAGGCAGTGCGTCTGTTGAAATCGCAATAAAGATGGCATATCAGTATTGGAAAAATATTGATAGAGAAAAATATGCCAAGAAAAACAAGTTTATAACGCTAAATCACGGTTATCATGGGGATACGATTGGTGCGGTAAGTGTTGGTGGTATCAAGACCTTTCATAAAATATTTAAAGACTTAATATTTGAGAATATTCAAGTAGAAAGCCCATCTTTCTATCGCAGTAATTACGATACTGAAAATGAAATTATGACAGCTATTTTAACGAATATAGAGCAAATTCTAATTGAAAGAAATGATGAAATCGCAGGGTTTATATTGGAACCGTTGATTCAAGGTGCGACAGGCTTGTTTGTTCATCCTAAAGGCTTTTTGAAAGAAGTCGAGAAATTGTGCAAAAAATACGATGTCTTATTAATTTGTGATGAGGTAGCAGTTGGTTTTGGGAGAACTGGAAAGATGTTTGCATGCAATCATGAAGATGTTCAACCGGATATTATGTGTTTAGGTAAGGCGATTACTGGTGGCTACTTACCACTTGCAGCTACATTGACATCTCAAAAAATATACAATACATTTTTAAGTGATTCGCATGGTGTTAATACCTTTTTCCATGGTCATACATACACCGGAAATCAAATCGTTTGTACGGTTGCATTAGAAAATATAAGACTTTATGAAAAACGTAAGTTATTGTCACATATTGAAACGACATCATCAACACTTGAGAAACAGTTACATGCGCTGAAGCGTCATCGAAATGTTGGTGATGTAAGAGGACGAGGCTTAATGTTTGGAGTTGAATTAGTTACAGATAAAGATAGTAAAACGCCGTTAGAAATTGAAAAAGTTGAACGTATTGTACGTAAATGTAAAGAAAACGGGCTAATGATTAGAAATTTAGAAAATGTCATTACGTTTGTGCCAGTGTTAAGTATGTCAAATAAAGAAGTGAAAACGATGGTACGTATTTTTAAAAAGGCAGTACATAACATTTTAGATAGGAAGTGTTAATATGAATTTGGCTAAACGCATATTACAAGGGGAACAATTAACAAAAGAGACTGTATTGAAAATTTATGAGGATACTAATATTGATACCTTAGATTTATTAAATGAGGCGTACATTTTAAGAAAACATTATTTTGGTAAAAAAGTAAAATTAAACATGATTTTAAATGCTAAAAGTGGTATATGTCCTGAGAATTGTGGGTACTGTGGACAATCACGAGATATTAAACAAAAACAGCGATATGCTTTAATTCCAGAGGAACAAATTATCGATGGAGCAAAGGTGGCACATGATAATCATATTGGAACATATTGTATTGTTATGAGTGGTAGAGGACCGAGCGATAAAGAAGTTGATCATATTAGTAATACTGTAAGAACGATTAAATCTCAACACCCGCAACTAAAAATCTGTGCATGTTTAGGATTAACGAATGACGAACAAGCTAAGAAACTTAAGTCAGCTGGTGTAGACAGATATAACCACAATATTAATACAAGTGAAAATTACCATGATAACGTCGTGACAACGCATAGTTATAAAGATAGAACAGATACGATAGAACTAATGAAAGCGAATAATATATCACCATGTTCTGGCGTGATTTGTGGTATGGGAGAATCTAATCAAGATATTGTTGATATGGCATTTGCTTTAAAAGAAATGGATGCCGACAGTATTCCGATTAATTTTTTGCATCCAATCAAAGGCACAAAGTTTGGAAGCATGGATGATTTAACACCAATGAAATGTTTAAGAATCGTAGCATTATTCCGATTAATCAATCCTACGAAAGAAATTCGTATTGCTGGAGGAAGAGAGGTCAACTTACGTTCGTTACAGCCATTAGCATTAAAAGCGGCGAATTCAATATTTGTCGGTGATTATCTAATTACTGGTGGGCAACCGAACCAATTAGACTACGATATGATTAATGATTTGGGCTTTGAAATTGATTATGACACTTGTGAAAATAAGGAAAACAAGAATGATGTTTCAAGAGCAAATTGATTTATTACAACAGAAAGGGTTATATCGGTCGCTTAAATCGGTAGGGTATATAGATAGACAGTATATTGAAGTAGAAAATAAGAGATGTACGAACTATACATCTAATGATTATTTAGGATTAGGTCAAATAGCGTTTGATAAGGATGATTTCGAAAGATTTATGCGGAAGTATAGTTATCACTTATCAAGTTCAAGATTAATTAGTGGAAGTTCGACAGCTTATGAAGAAATTGAAACAATGTTAGCAGGTTGGCTCGGATATAGTGCATGTACTATCTTAAATAGTGGTTATGATGCTAATTTGGCGTTGTTTAATATTTTCAAAAATACAAATTGTGTCGTGTTTTCAGATCAAGAAAATCATGCGAGTATTATTGACGGTATTAAGTTAAGTGGTTTAGAAAAAGTGATATATAAGCATTTAGATATTGCTGATTTAGAAAAAAGGTTAGAGAAATACCCTAATCAAAATATACCAAAAATAATCATATCTGATAGTGTATTTTCAACGAATGGCGACGTTGTGGATATTGGTCAATTAGTCTCATTAAAGCATAAATATAACGCAACACTGATACTCGATGTTTCACATAGTTTTGGAATAGAGAATTACTCGAATTATCAAGGTGTAGATATACTCACTTCTAGTTTATCTAAAGCATGTGGTGCATACGGGGGTGTGATTTTAAGTTCAAATGATGTGAAGGATATGTTAATTAATCACGGTAGACCACTCATCTACTCAAGTAGTTTGCCAATTTATAATTTGTATTTTATAAAAAGAAACATTGAAAAGTTAATAAATGCTGATGATAGACGCACTAAATTAAATAGTTTGAGTAAATATTTTAACCAAAAGTTAAAAGCACTCAATGTTAATTATAATAGTTCAAACTCGCCGATTAAGTTTATTGAGTTTGATGACATAGAAGCGGCTGAGAACATTCATCAAACATTATTAAAGCATCATGTGTTTACAAGTTATTTAAGGTATCCAACTGTGACTAAGCCAATGTTAAGAATATCATTGTCGTATTTTCATACTGAACAAGATATAGATAGGTTGTTTGAAATTTTGCATCAAGAAGATTGAGGTGATCGTCATGTATAGTATAAAAATGCGTTCTAGCAATCAAGATGTTCATATTAGTGGTGCTGAAACGATTTGTGAGTTTGACAAAATAGAACAGACGGTACAAAGGTTTTATAATAAAGGTTTTTTTCATGAAAATGGGCAACCGGATTTTCTCAATATAAAAATACAAAAAATTATGGAACCGATTCAACAAATAAAAGCATTACAAATTATTGAGGATGATAAAGCAAATCTCCAACATTTAACACAAGAATGTGGTGTCACTGAACAAGCGCTAAATCAAGGGATGACATATATTAAAAATGAAACGGTTTATACAGGAGCTATTATTCTATCTGCTATATCTGGTAAACGTTTAGATTCATTTGGACAAAGGGGGATTAGGGCAACACATTTTTCGTTTGAAGATATAAATAATAAAGGTGATCTTAATGAAAGAGTGACTGATGCCTTAGCAATTGCTAGTTGTATCAATGCGCATCC
>NZ_JACYHC010000993.1:0-831 GCF_017152085.1 Staphylococcus sp. EG-SA-2 | reverse complement strand
ATTCTGTATAAAATATTTATTGAAATCACAATATGTACATATTCTTACACAAAATGGAATATGTATATATGCACTTTGTACCGTCATTTTAATGCCCCGCTTCTCAGACTGTTTATCCAATCGGCTATATCCTGTTGGACTATCTGCAATTATTCTTACTTTTAACTTTAACGTTTAATCAATGGTTGTCTAATATATCGATTCATTTTGATATTTATTCTTGTTTAGAGGGAGTGAGATAGAAATAATAAAGAACCACTAATGATTTATTATGTAGTGGCTCTTACACATTAGCCAGATGTAATATGTCCATAAAAATAAAATTACATGAGTAAAACTCATGCATAAGGGAGTGGGACAGAAATGATATTTTCGCAAAATTTATTTCGTTGTCCCACCCCAACTTGCATTGTCTGTAGAAATTGGCAATCCAATTTCTCTATGTTGGGGCCCCACCCCAACTTGCATTGCCTGTAGAATTTCTTTTCGAAATTCTCTATGTTGGGGCCCCACCCCAACTTGCACATTATTGTAAGCTGACTTTTCGTCAGCTTCTATGTTGGGGCCCCATTGTTATAAGCTCATTTTTAACTCTGTCGATGGCTGCCAATATAACATTGTAAAGCCCAGGACGTTAATTTATCCTAGGCTCCCTCTTTTTAGTTATTAAACTTTATTCATTGTAAATTGTTAATAAATTTTTAAAAAACTTATTCGTCATCCATTTTCAATACAGCCAAGAAAGCATCCTGTGGAATTTCAACATTACCAACTGCTTTCATCTTAGCTTTACCTGCTTTTTGTTTTTCAAGTAATTTACGTTTACGGCTT
>NZ_JACYHC010000992.1:0-832 GCF_017152085.1 Staphylococcus sp. EG-SA-2 | reverse complement strand
AAATTCATAACTAAAAAAGAGGATATTCTAAACAAATACACTACAATTTAATTCACGAGCTTTTATTACGTAAGACCAACTATACGCTCATATTGGCATAATGTACAGTGTTTTTTGAAAATAAATTAAAAAAGATTTTTAAAAACCTTAGAAACGTTGATTTAAAGGGGTTTATAAAAATAAAAAAATTGTAGTCTTTTATGGTGTTTGCTAGTTTTCAAAGTGACATATCGTTTAAACATGATGATTTTATAAGCAATCCATAAAAAACAAGCAGCGATAAACGCTACTTGTTGATATTAAAATCTGACTTGAAAGGTCATAGCAATGTTCTATACCGATGGAATGTGCTTACTTGCCTTTTTCTTCACGACGTTTTAAATAATAGGCGCCACCTAATAAACCAGCTGGAATACCTATAATTGGTGTTGTAACTACGCTTAAGACAATAACAATCATTGCTAAAGCAATGACGTTATACCAAGTTACAGTCAAATTTTTCAAATCCTCGTATGATTGTTTTACTAATTCTCTAAATTTCATGATTCAATCTCTCCTTTTTTATAAATCAGTTAATAGTTATACTGCATTGCTTAAAATCAAAATCTCAATGAAGCATCTTTTAATCATAAGTGTTAAATGGTTTTCTTAATCAATTTGTTTGAATGTACAAAAGCAATTAAAGCAAAAGTAATGTAAATGAGTGTGTATACAACAATTACTACAATAACCGGCATGAAGGAAATATTACCCATCAATTTCATAAATGCTATTGCGGCGAATACTGCATGTAATATAGCAATCAATAATGGTAAACCGAAGTTGAAAGTAA
>NZ_JACYHC010000991.1:0-834 GCF_017152085.1 Staphylococcus sp. EG-SA-2 | reverse complement strand
ATTTGCAATAGCCAATCATGCGAAAGAATCCTAATTGCTTTCGTTTAAATGATTGCTTAAATATCTGTTTCAAGGCGCCGATACTATAGAATGAATGCAACGTTGTCAAAACGTCTTGTTTATCGGGTGCTAAAAATTCTCCTATTTCGAAATTTTGTACATCTTCTTCTGTTATCATATCTGCAAATAATAACGTTTCTAAAATATATTTATCGTCCGGTTGAAATAAACTAATTGCCTGACTTAGTTCACCATCGCGACCTGCACGGCCAATTTCTTGAATGTAGTTAGAAGGACTTGTTGAAAGATGAAAGTGAATGATTGTGCGAATATCTTTTTTATTAATACCCATACCAAAAGCACTCGTTGCGACTATAATCGGAATATCATTATTTAAAAATTGTTGTTGAACTGTGTGTCGCTCTTGATAATTCATATCACCATGATAAATGCCAGTAAGAAAACCTGAATCATAAATAAGTTGCGCTAAATTCAGACACATCTTTTTCGATGAGACATAGATAATCGTTGGTCCCGACTGTTGTAGAAACGGCAGCAACCACTCAATTTTATCTTCATCATCATGAAAATTAAGATGCTTAAAGCTTATGTTTGGGCGATTCATTGTAGTTTTAATAACGTTGAATTGAATCGCTAACATTTCCGTCAAATCATCTTGTAAATGCGGTGGTGCAGTTGCTGTCAACGCTAAGACAACCGCTTCTTTAAAATGCTTTGTTACTTTTCCTATTAGAGCATAATGTGGTCTGAAATCATATCCCCATTCAGATAGGCAATGTGCTTCATCTAGAACAATCATGCCAAAGTCTATCA
>NZ_JACYHC010000990.1:0-834 GCF_017152085.1 Staphylococcus sp. EG-SA-2 | reverse complement strand
TTTATCATGTACGTCATGAAGAAGTAGCAAGCTTAGCGGCTGCTGGTTACACAAAATTAACTGGTAAAATCGGTGTGGCATTAAGTATCGGTGGCCCTGGTTTAATTCATTTATTAAATGGTATGTACGATGCCAAAATGGATAATGTACCGCAATTAATATTATCTGGACAAACGAATAGTACAGCACTTGGAACGAAAGCATTTCAAGAAACAAATTTACAAAAATTATGTGAAGATGTAGCCGTTTATAATCACCAAATTGAAAAAGGTGACAATGTGTTTGAAATCGTTAACGAAGCAATTCGTACGGCATATGAACAAAAAGGTGTCGCTGTTGTTATTTGTCCTAACGACTTATTAACTGAAAAAATTAAAGATACAACGAATAAACCAGTAGATACATCAAGACCAACAGTTGTATCACCAAAATATAAAGACATCAAAAAAGCGGTTAAACTAATTAATAAAAGTAAAAAGCCTGTCATGTTAATTGGTGTAGGTGCAAAACATGCGAAAGATGAGCTACGTGAATTTATTGAAATGGCTAAAATTCCTGTCATTCATTCATTACCAGCTAAAACAATCTTGCCGGATGATCATCCATATAGTATCGGTAACTTAGGTAAAATTGGTACCAAAACATCTTATCAAACAATGCAGGAAGCGGATTTATTAATTATGGTTGGTACAAACTATCCATATGTGGATTACTTACCTAAGAAAAATATTAAAGCAATCCAAATCGACACAAATCCTAAAAATATCGGACATCGTTTTAATATTAATGTAGGAATTGTTGGAGACAGTAAAATTGCATTGCATCAGTTAACTG
>NZ_JACYHC010000989.1:0-834 GCF_017152085.1 Staphylococcus sp. EG-SA-2 | reverse complement strand
ATTTGCAATAGCCAATCATGCGAAAGAATCCTAATTGCTTTCGTTTAAATGATTGCTTAAATATCTGTTTCAAGGCGCCGATACTATAGAATGAATGCAACGTTGTCAAAACGTCTTGTTTATCGGGAGCTAAAAATTCTCCTATTTCGAAATTTTGTACATCTTCTTCTGTTATCATATCTGCAAATAATAACGTTTCTAAAATATATTTATCGTCCGGTTGGAATAAACTAATTGCCTGACTTAGTTCACCATCGCGACCCGCACGGCCAATTTCTTGAATGTAGTTAGAAGGACTTGTTGAAAGATGAAAGTGAATGATTGTGCGAATATCTTTTTTATTAATTCCCATACCAAAAGCACTCGTTGCGACTATAATCGGAATATCATTATTTAAAAATTGTTGTTGAACTGTGTGTCGCTCTTGATAATTCATATCACCATGATAAATACCTGTAAGAAAACCTGAATCATAAATAAGTTGCGCTAAATTCAGACACATCTTTTTCGATGAGACATAAATAATCGTTGGTCCCGACTGTTGTAGAAACGGCAGCAACCACTCAATTTTATCTTCGTCATCATGAAAATTAAGATGCTTAAAGCTTATGTTTGGGCGATTCATTGTAGTTTTAATAACGTTAAATTGAATCGCTAACATTTCCGTCAAATCATCTTGTAAATGCGGTGGTGCAGTTGCTGTCAATGCTAAGACAACCGCTTCTTTAAAATGCTTTGTTACTTTTCCTATTAGAGCATAATGTGGTCTGAAATCATATCCCCATTCAGATAGGCAATGTGCTTCATCTAGAACAATCATGCCAAAGTCTATCA
>NZ_JACYHC010000988.1:0-834 GCF_017152085.1 Staphylococcus sp. EG-SA-2 | reverse complement strand
TTTATCATGTACGTCATGAAGAAGTAGCAAGCTTAGCGGCTGCTGGTTACACAAAATTAACTGGTAAAATCGGTGTGGCATTAAGTATCGGTGGCCCTGGTTTAATTCATTTATTAAATGGTATGTATGATGCCAAAATGGATAATGTACCGCAATTAATATTATCTGGACAAACGAATAGTACAGCACTTGGAACGAAAGCATTCCAAGAAACAAATTTACAAAAATTATGTGAAGATGTAGCCGTTTATAATCACCAAATTGAAAAAGGTGACAATGTGTTTGAAATTGTTAACGAAGCAATTCGTACGGCATATGAACAAAAAGGTGTAGCTGTTGTTATTTGTCCTAACGACTTATTAACTGAAAAAATTAAAGATACAACGAATAAACCAGTAGATACATCAAGACCAACTGTTGTATCACCAAAATATAAAGACATTAAAAAAGCGGTTAAATTAATCAATAAGAGTAAAAAGCCGGTTATGTTGATTGGTGTTGGTGCAAAACATGCGAAAGATGAGCTACGTGCGTTTGTTGAAGCGGCAAAAATTCCGGTCGTTCATTCATTACCTGCTAAGACAATCTTACCGGATGACCATCCATACAGTATTGGTAACTTAGGTAAAATAGGTACAAAAACCTCATATCAGACAATGCAGGATGCAGATTTACTAATTATGGTAGGTACAAACTATCCATATGTAGATTACTTACCTAAGAAAAATATTAAAGCAATCCAAATCGACACAAATCCTAAAAATATCGGACATCGTTTTAATATTAATGTAGGAATTGTTGGAGACAGTAAAATTGCATTGCATCAGTTAACTG
>NZ_JACYHC010000987.1:0-835 GCF_017152085.1 Staphylococcus sp. EG-SA-2 | reverse complement strand
GGATAAACCGTAATACTTGTTCCTACATTAAATATATACAGTTAATTTTCTTCCCTCAAAGTAAGTATCCTACTATTTTTAATTTATTGTTTAATTACTCTTGAACTACCTTTAACTTAATCTCGAATTTATGATGATTAGCATAAAAATACACCCCATAAAGTTAGTTTTTTAGTCTAACTTTCGGGATGCACATCTTAGTTCTAATGGAGATTGTCTTTTAAATAGGCTATGACATTTCTATTTCAGGCTAGATATATTTGTATTTATAGTATAAATACAAAGAATGTAAAGACAACTATGATATTAATAGGTAGTAACGACAAACATAACTCTTTAGCTTTTTCGCCATTTTTTCCCATCATAACTTCATTATATCGATTCATATACTTTTCGACATCTTTAACAGTGACATCTATTCCTGAGTTGCTCAATTTACTTTTCATAATTATTTTTGATTTCGTATTGTGATTATCCACTACTTATCTATAACGAGTTCGCAACTTTAGTACCATCACAGCATTCATAGTTAAAATATGTTGGTGTCGTATTTTAAACTTGAAAATGTCACGTTTTCCACAATATTTGTAAGTGTATAAGCCATGATCCTTTTCCTTATATCTTAGTCCATACTTGCTTTACCACTGTTCGATATTTTGTCGTTCACCTTTAAAGTTATTGCGCTTATGATGTCTACGCGCTAATTCCGCCTCAATTTCTGAAAAATCGACGCCTAGCGCATGCATCAAGACAAATAAATGATAAAGTTCATCTGCTACTTCACTTACAAATGCTTTTTTGTCACCTTTAATTGCTTCAATTACGACTTCAAAAG
>NZ_JACYHC010000986.1:0-836 GCF_017152085.1 Staphylococcus sp. EG-SA-2 | reverse complement strand
GGCTGGACTCAAGTAAAAATGAAAGCTGTTCTTCATAATGAAGCCATCAAAAATGTACTTGAAAAAATTGATTCGTCTCAATTAGACTATATCGTCATTGATCAGTTCGCAAAACGCGAAGTGTATAACCATTACGCATTATCCGATATACCACTTCCAAAGAAAACAAAATTTGAAACAAAAGGAGAATCGAAGTCATTAGCCATTGCAGTGGCAAGCATAATCTCTCGATACGCATTTGTTACATATATGGATCAAATATCAAAAAATATTAATATGACGATTCCTAAAGGTGCCGGTGCTAAAGTCGATGTAATCGCCGCCAAAATTATAAAAAAATACGGTCTTTCACATTTAGATACCATTTCAAAAAAGCATTTTAAAAATCGTGAAAAAGCCCAAAAAATTTTAAAGCCTCTTTGATTTTTAATCATTATAAATTGGATCCTAATAGGAAATCCTATTAGGTAAGTCATACTAATTTGCTTTGCTCATAAGTATGACTTTATATGCAGTTGTGCGAAGCATCATCTGTATTCCACTGTTCCTCTTTGACTTTTTAAACCAATCGAATCCTAATTGGTGAATCCAAAAATAAAACCCCATGTTAGGGATATCAATCTACTTCAGATATCCTTATACATGGGGTTTAAATCATTATCTAATAACAGCACCTTGTTCAATTAATGCTGCTTCAATTTCCGCTTGTACTTTTGAAACGCGCTCATCTGTCAATGTTTCTTCTGTGTCTAAATAATTTAAACGTATTGCAATTGATTTTTTACCTTTTTCTAAATGTTCGCCCTGATATACATCAAAGACAAGTGTATCTTTTA
>NZ_JACYHC010000985.1:0-843 GCF_017152085.1 Staphylococcus sp. EG-SA-2 | reverse complement strand
CTTCTTTCATTTCAAAGCAACGTGCAAAAGGTTGAATACCTAATAAGTTGTGAATTTGAACAGCGGCTGCTTTAGCAGCATCAACTGCTGATTCAGTTGCCACAATTACCATACCAATTTTCTTTTTGTCTTCGTCTGTTATAATGTCCTTAGCAGCATTAGCGCCCATTGAAACGATGTCTTGGTTTACAGGACTAACAGCCATTTCAGTTTGACCAATACCAATTAAAAATTTGTTTGGATCTACTTGGCGTGCTTCTGCTAATTTAGCCATGTCTACATAGTACTTTGGAACGTAAAAGTTTATTTTATCGATACCTATTGTCATAAGGTTTTACATCCTTTCAAATTTATAAAAGCAACACTTGTATCATATCAGAATATGCTAATTTTATACAAAGAAATATACTAAATTTAAAAATGATTTGTCGTTTCTTGTAAGCGTTTTAATTTACCTTGTTTTATTTTAAAGTCAAAACGACAATTATTCAATTGAATTTTAAGACGAATAACGTTATTTTATGGTAAAAATAGTAGTGATTGAAATGTTAAAAATTATGTGAAGTAAAAGGAGTACGTCCATGCAAAATTTAGATAAGAATTTTCGACATTTATCTCGTAAAGAAAAGTTACAACAATTGGTTGATAAGCAATGGTTATCAGAAGAACAATTCGACATTTTACTGAATCATCCATTAATCGATGAAGAAGTAGCCAATAGTTTAATTGAAAATGTCATCGCGCAAGGTGCATTACCCGTTGGATTATTACCGAATATCATTGTGGACGATAAGGCATATGTTGTACCTATGATGGTGGAAGAGCCTTCAGTTGTCGCTGCAG
>NZ_JACYHC010000984.1:0-844 GCF_017152085.1 Staphylococcus sp. EG-SA-2 | reverse complement strand
CTTCTTTCATTTCAAAGCAACGTGCAAAAGGTTGAATACCTAATAAGTTGTGAATTTGAACAGCGGCTGCTTTAGCAGCATCAACTGCTGATTCAGTTGCCACAATTACCATACCAATTTTCTTTTTATCTTCGTCTGTTATAATGTCCTTAGCAGCGTTAGCGCCCATTGAAACGATGTCTTGGTTTACAGGACTAACAGCCATTTCAGTTTGACCAATTCCAATTAAAAATTTGTTTGGGTCTACTTGGCGTGCTTCTGCTAATTTAGCCATGTCTACATAGTACTTTGGAACGTAAAAGTTTATTTTGTCGATACCTATTGTCATAAGGTTTTACATCCTTTCAAATTTATAAAAGCAACACTTGTATCATATCAGAATATGCTTATCTTATACAAAGAAATACACTAAATTTAAAAATGATTTGACGTTTCTTGTAAGCGTTTTAATTTACCTTGCTTTATTTTATAGTTAAAACAATAATTATTCAATTGAATTTTAAGACGAATAACGTTATTTTATGGTAAAAATAGTAGTGATTGAAATGTTAAAAAATTATGTGAAGTAAAAGGAGTATGTCCATGCAAAGTTTAGATAAGAATTTCCGACATTTATCTCGTCAACAAAAGTTACAACAATTGGTAGATAAGCAATGGTTATCAGAAGATCAATTCGACATTTTATTGAATCATCCATTAATTGATGAGGAAGTAGCAAATAGTTTAATTGAAAATGTCATCGCGCAAGGTGCATTACCCGTTGGATTATTACCGAATATCATTGTGGACGATAAGGCATATGTTGTACCTATGATGGTGGAAGAGCCTTCAGTTGTCGCTGCAG
>NZ_JACYHC010000983.1:0-11506 GCF_017152085.1 Staphylococcus sp. EG-SA-2 | reverse complement strand
CAGCTCTTGTCACAGCAATTTTAACGTGTTCATATGTTAATCCTCCTTGAACATATGCTTCATAAGGAGGACGAATAGGTCCATCTGCAGATAATTCAATCGATGAACCTTGAATAAACGTACCAGCTGCCATAATAACATCATCTTCGTAACCAGGCATATAACTAGGTTCTGGACTAAAATGTGCATTAATTGGGGATGCGTGTTGAATACTTTGACAAAATGAAATCATTTGTTCTTTCGTTTCAAATTTAACTGTTTGAATTAAATCAGTTCGTTTTTCGTAGTACTTCGGCGTTGTGTTCATATTCATTTTTTCTAAAAATAAACTAGTAAACAATGCACCTTTAAGACTCTGACTGACAACGTGTGGTGCTAAAAAGAAACCTTGATACATTTCAAGCAATGCATTTAATGATGCACCCGCTTCTTTACCAATACCAGGTGCTGTCAATCTATAACCACATCGTTCAATTAAATCTTTTCTACCAGCAATGTATCCACCAATCTTAGCTAAACCACCGCCAGGGTTTTTAATTAATGATCCTGCTATTAAATCGGCACCACATTCTATAGGTTCACGTCTTTCAACAAATTCCCCATAACAGTTATCCACAAATATTAAAATATTAGGATGCACGTTTTTCAACCTAGTAATTACCTTTTCAATTTCATCTAGCGGAATTGAAGGTCTTTGATCATAGCCTTTCGAACGTTGAATCGCTATTACTTTGGTGCGCTCAGAAACCCCATCTAACACACTTTCAATATCGATCTTACCTTCTTTAAGTGCAATATCTTTATACGATACGCCGTGCTCCATTAAACTTTCAATACCATTTCCGTTTACGCCAATGACTTCAAGTAAAGTGTCATATGGACTACCCGTTATATAAATTAATTCATCACCATGTTTTAATAAACTTTGTAATGCAATAGTAATCGCATGCGTACCTGAAATAATTTGCGGACGAACAATTGCATCTTCTGCTTTAAATGCCTGCGCATATATTTCTTCTAAATGATCACGTCCAAAGTCATCATACCCGTATCCTGTTGATCCTTGTAGATCACTTTCGGTTGCTTTGACATGATGAAATGCATTTAATACTTTTTCTTGATTAATATATGCTGTTTCTTCAATTTCTTTAAAATATGGTGCTAACGTTGATTCGACGTCAGCTACTATCTTACTTATATCTTTCATTTGAATTTCGTCCTTTTATTATTTTTTAAATCCTTTTATACGATAAACATTTTCAATTTCATCATATTTAAGTTCAGTCACTAATGTATGTTGTTTTAGAAAATATAATCGATCTGCATTATTCGTCGCAATTGTCTCATCATAATAAGTTAATTGCCTTTTGATTTCATCAATAAATAACGTCTTAACAAGTAATTTATCACCATCATTTTTAGAAGAAACAAAAACATTAGGCAAATCACTTGCTGGACGATTTGATGCATGATCACATAAGTCCTTTTTATTAAAAATAACTATTTGAGAAATATGACTCATATCTAATTGTTTGATTAAATCATTAACTGTGTCATACTGCGTACGGTATTCAGGATGGCTACTATCTACGACATGTACTAATAAATCTGCACCTTTAGCCTCTTCTAAAGTTGATTTAAAAGCTGCAATTAACGTCGTAGGTAGTTTCTGTATAAAACCAACAGTATCTGAAATAATTAAATTAAATCCATCATTTATTTGAATTTGTCGTGTTTTAGGATCTAACGTTGCAAATAATTGATCTTTTTCATACGTCTCTTCATTTGCTAAAACATTAAACCATGATGATTTACCAGCATTTGTATAACCAACTAAAGCTACTTGAAACACCTGATTTTGATTTCTTTTATTTCGATATCTTTCGCGATGTTCTTCTACCGTCCGCAATTGATGTTTAATTTCATTCATACGAGTTCGAATATGTCTGCGATCCATCTCTAACTTCGTTTCACCAGGGCCTCTAGTTCCAATACCGCCACCTAAACGAGAAAGACTTTTACCATGGCCTTGCAATCTAGGTAATAAATAATCAAGTTGTGCTAGCTCTACTTGCAATTTACCTTCTTTACTTCTTGCTCTTAATGCAAATATTTCAAGAATCAACTGAGTTCTATCAATAATTTTTACACCTAAAGCTTCATTTAGTGATTTGGATTGTGCAGTCGTTAATTCATCATTTGTGATGACTACATCAATATCTTTGAACTCAATAAATGCTTGAATTTCTTCAATTTTACCTTTACCAACATAATATTTGCGATCTACACGATCTCTGTTTTGAGTAATTTGACCCAACACTTCAAGTTGGCAAGTCTCTGATAAAGATGATAATTCCTCCATTGTAGACTCAAAATTAAATTGCTTATCATCTTGAGCATGTACACCGACTAAGACAGCTTTTTCTAGTTTATTTTTAGTATCATGAATTTGTTGCTGAGCCATGTTATACATCTCCTTAATAAAATCCTACTCAAAGTATTCTATCATAGAGTTTTAGTAAAGACTATTACACGATTTTATGGTACATTTTAAGTAAATCGAAAGGATGATTCAATGGAGACAATTTATGATTTTGTAGTAGAAACAAATAAAGGTGTTACTTACAAATTAGATGCATATAAGGGTGACGTTATGCTAATTGTTAATACAGCTAGCGAATGTGGCTTTACTTCACAATTTGAAGGTTTGCAATCATTATACGAGAAATACAAAGATCAAGGGTTTGTAATTCTAGGTTTCCCTTGTAATCAATTTGGTGGTCAAGAACCTGGATCAGGCGAAGAAGCAGCTCAAAACTGTAAATTAAACTATGGTGTTACCTTCCCTATGCATCAAAAAATAGACGTAAAAGGGGAACATCAATTACCTTTATTTAGATATTTGACTGCGGCACAACACGGATTCTTTAATGAGAAAATCAAATGGAATTTCACTAAGTTTTTAGTGGATCGCGAAGGTAACGTTGTTAAACGATTTGCACCTCAAAAAAAACCTGTTCAAATCGAAAGAGAAATAGAAAAATTATTATAAAATATACTAGCTCATAGCAAATAAAACGCTTCATATAAAGTCGTATCATATATTGACTCGACCTTTATATGAAGCGTTTTTATTACAAACATTCCTCTATTGTATCTTGTCATTTGAACATCATTTAATTGATGTCACATATGACTTTATTTCTATATCTATTTATCATACTTCAAACGTTATGTACACGAGTCATTAAATCGTGCCCATATGATTACAACTTATTCTTCACTTTCAGTAGATGCTTGACCTTCAGTTTCTACTGTATAAGTGCTGATCGCATGTTTGTAAATCAAGTGTTGTTTGCCTTGAGAATTTAAGCTTACGACATACTTGTCGTATTCTTCAATAACACCTTTCATTTGGAAACCGTTTAGAAAGAATACAGTTACTTCAGTTTGGTTTGCTTTAAAATTCTCTAGTGCTTTGTCTTGGATGTTTTCGTTTGCAATCATCTGTCGGACTCCTTTTACTTAATCTGGGTTGTAATCTCATCTAACATCATTTGAAGTGACATATTTTCTTTATCTAACCAATGAACACTCATTTTATTCTTGAACCATGTCATTTGTCGTTTTGCATATTGGCGTGAATGTTGCTTTAAATCATTGACAGCATCTTCATAAATCATTTGTCCGTTAATCACAGGTATTAATTCTTTATATCCAATAGCTTGCATACTTTGGCAAGATTCATAGCCTTGTTCAACAAGTTGTTGCACTTCTCTAAATAATCCGTGATCCAACATAATATCAACACGTTTATTTATTCTTGAATATAATGTTTTACGCGACATTTCAATCCCTAATAATAATGTATCATAATTTTCAGTAAATTGTTGCACTTTCTTGCGATTACTCAAAAGTTTTTTTGTTTTTAAATAATATTCAATAGCGCGCAACACTCTTTGGCGGTTGTTAGGGTGAATATTTTCTGCAGAAACCGCATCAAATTGAGCTAAATAATCGTGTAGTTGCTGATTATCTAAATGTTCTAATGCAGATAACTTTTGTTTAACTATGGATAATTGTGCAGGTGTAACTGTTTCATCTTCTAATTCATAATTATATATTAATGATTGAATATATAAGCCTGTTCCACCTGCTATGATTGGAACTTTACCTCTATTCGTTATATCAGTAATTAAATCTTCTGCTAATCGCTTGAATTCATATGCTGAAAATGTATCATCAGGATTCAAGATATCAATTAAATGATGTGGAATACCATCCATTTCTTCAGGTGTTACTTTTGCAGTTCCAATATTCATATGTTTGTAAACTTGCATAGAATCACCGCTTATGATTTCACCATTGATACGCTTCGCGAGTTCTATGCTAAGCTCTGTTTTACCTGAAGCAGTTGGCCCCACAATTACTACAATAAAAGGCTTATTTTTATTCATATTTAATTCCACTTTCTTTATTTTTTATAAAATTGATTCAACCATTTAAACAAGTCTTCCCAAATTTTGTCATGATCTTTTTCAAATAACACTTCATGACGTTTATGATGATAAAGATTCACTTTAACATTTTTAATGCCAGCTTTTCTATATATATTCGCCAATTTTAAAATCCCTTTACCATAATCACCTAAAGAATCGTCATATCCTGAAACTAATAATATAGGCATGGCATGATTTAACATTTTCATATTTTTTAATTGTGATGTATGTAGCATATAATAGGCTGTTTGATATAATAATTGATTTGACACATTAAATCCACTATATGGATCTTTAATAAAGTTATCTACTTCAATTGGATTACTAGAAATCCAATCACTTTGTGTACGTAATGGACGTATTTTTTTATTAAAACTATTTGATACTAACTGGTTAACCCATTCAACTCGTTTCTCAGCACCATAAATTTTTGTAATCAGTTGTAACACTTTAACGGTTGGTAAACCTTTCCATAATGAATACATACCAGTACCACTTAAAATTAGACCATCAACATATTGCGGATATGTTTCTACAAACAATCTAGCTATAACGGATCCCATTGAATGTCCGATTATAATGTATGGTTTATCAACATTGCCTCTCACTGTTTGCGCTACTTCAAAGGCATCACCGATAACTCGTTTCATATCATCGTAATGCCCTCTTGTTGATTCATCAATATTAATACCATGTCCTCGATGATTATGACGTATCACATCGAAGCCATGCTTTGAAAGTGCATGTGCTAATTTATCGTAACGTTCCATATGTTCAGCCATACCATGAAATATATGAATAATTCCTTTTGAATCTACATCTGTAAAATTCACTTTAACTTCAATATTCGTATTATCTTGTACAGTTAATTTAAATTGTTTTTCAGTCATCATCTCACACCTTTAATAACAACGTTTTTATATTCGCTTTTATTATTATCATACATTTAGTGATGCATAGTTTCAATTGACTAATGTATCTCGTATAAAAAAACTGATGCCCTTAAAACAGGACACCAGTTTATGATTGTACAAATTAATTATTCTTTAACTGCTGGTTGATTATTTCCATGTTGCGCTTCTTTAATTGCTTGCTCAACTTCTTCAGTATATGCTTCAATTTGAGCTGGAGAGTAATCAAGCATATCTGCCATAATATCGATGACAGCATCTTTATAATCTAATACATCTTTAATATTGAAATACATTTTACCAGAACGACGAACTAAGAAATCGTTAGGTTTGTATACCATTTCTTGTTGAATACTATAAACAAGTTCTACATAAATTTCTAATGGTAACTTGCTATCATGGTATTGAGATGTTTGCGCAATGTTGAACAATTCATCAACATTTGAACCATATTTAGATGCTAAACGTCTTGCAACATCTTCATCAATGCCGAATCCTTTAGCTACATCTACTTTTTGCTCTACAAACGCATCAAAGTTCTTGCTACCACCTACATCGCCACCTGAAATTGCCAGACCTTTTGTATTACATGGACTAAATGTTAAACCGTAGTCTTTTTTCAAGCGTTTAGATACTAAATCAACAATGTCTTGAGCCATGTGACGATAGCCTGTTAATTTACCACCTGCAATAGTTAATAAACCTGATTTACCTTCCCAAATTTCATCCTTACGAGAGATTTCAGAAGGGTCTTTGCCTTCTTCGTAAATTAATGGTCTAATTCCTGCCCATGTTGATTCAATATCTTCATCTGTAACATTAACACTAGGGAACATGTAATTAATCGCATCGATTAAATAGTCTCTGTCTTCTTGTGTAGTTAATGGTGAAGATTTGATATTGTCATAGAATGTATCTGTAGTACCTACATACGCTTTTCCTTCACGTGGAATTGCAAAAATCATTCTTCCATCTTTTTCAGTATCAAAGTATACTGCTTGACCTAATGGGAATTTTGATTGATCAATAACAACATGTACACCTTTAGTTAAACGTAATTTTTTATTATTGCGTGCATAATCACCACTTCTAACATCATCAACCCATGGGCCTGCTGCATTAACCACTTTTTTAGCCTTAATTGTATAATTTTCATTAGTTAATTTATCTATAACTTTAACACCATTTACTTGTTGATTTTTATCATAAGTGAAGTGTTCAGATTTAGTATAGTTGATAATTTCTGCGCCTTTTTCAGCAGCACGCTTCATAACTTCAATAGTTAAACGCGCATCGTCAGTACGATATTCAACATAGTAACCGCCGCCTTTTAGACCTTCTTTTTTAACTAATGGTTCTTTAGCTAAAGTTTCTTTTTTAGATAACATTTTTTTACGTTCAGACTTCTTAACACCTGCTAAACGATCATACATTCCTAAACCAATTGATGTTGAGAATTTACCAAATGTTCCACCTTTATGCATTGGTAAAAGCATCCACTCTGGAGTCGTAACATGAGGCCCATTTTCATAAACAATCGCACGTTCTTTACCAGTTTCGGCAACTACTCCAATTTGGAATTGTTTTAAGTAACGTAAACCACCATGGACTAATTTTGTAGATCTTGAGCTTGTTCCTTGTGCAAAGTCTTGCATTTCAACTAATGCAACTTTCATTCCTCTTTCACTCGCGTCTAGTGCAATACCTGCACCTGTAATACCGCCACCAATAATTACTAAATCATATTCATCATTTCTTAAATTCTTTTTAATATGTTCTCTCTTAAAAGTAGACAATGCCATTCCAAAACGCCTCCTAAAAAATGTAAAAACGAGAGACTTGTCCCACATAAACAATCCTTCAATTGTACATGTTCGAACAAATCTCTCGTTTCTCGATTCAAATATTAACTTAAATTGATTGTATCACAATGTTTATACAAAAGTCTAATCTACAAGTTTATTCTGTTTTAAAAACTTGTGTTGCTTCAACAGCTTTTTTCCAACCTCTATATAATTTTTCTCTTTCGCCTTCATCCATTTTCGGATCGAATTTTTCTTCTAATTTCCAGTTTTTAGCGATATCATCTTTACTCTCCCAGAATCCAACTGCTAATCCTGCTAAAAATGCAGCACCTAAAGCTGTAGTTTCTTGAATTTCAGGTCTTTCAACAGAAGTATTAACAATGTCTGCTTGGAACTGCATAATAAAGTTGTTTTTAACTGCACCACCATCGACACGTAAACTTTGGACATCAATGCCAGAGTCTTTTGACATTGCTTCCATAACGTCACGAGTTTGGTAACATAGTGATTCTATAGTTGCACGGATAAAGTGCTCTTTTTCAGTTCCACGTGATAAACCGAAAATCGCACCACGTGCTTCAGAATCCCAATATGGTGTTCCTAAACCTACAAAAGCTGGAACAACATAAACACCCTCAGTAGAGTCAACTCGTGTCGCATAACTTTCTGATTGTGGTGCTGAATTAATCATTCTTAATCCATCACGTAACCATTGGATTGCTGAACCCGAAACAAAGATGGAACCTTCAAGCGCATAATTTACTTTTCCATCAATACCATAAGCAATTGTTGTTAATAAACCACTTTCAGATTTAACCGCTTTGTCACCTGTATTCATTAACATGAAGCCACCAGTTCCATATGTGTTTTTCACGTCACCACGTTCGAAGCAAGCTTGTCCAAATAATGCTGCTTGTTGATCACCAGCTACACCAGCGATTGGTACTTCTTGACCATAGAAGTGGTAATCAATTGTCTTACCATATACTTCACTTGAAGGTTTAACTTCTGGCAACATATTTTTAGGTACTGTAAGTAGTTCTAATAACTCATCGTCCCATTCTAAATCATGGATATTAAACATTAATGTACGACTCGCATTTGAATAATCAGTAATATGCGCAGCTTTTCCTGATAATTTCCATACTAACCAAGTATCAATCGTTCCAAATAATAGATCGCCATTTTCTGCTTTTTCTCGTGCACCTTCAACATTGTCTAGAATCCATTTAACTTTTGTACCTGCAAAATACGGATCTAAAAGTAATCCTGTCTTATCTCTAAATGTTTGTTCATATCCTTGTTGTTTTAATTCTGAACAAATTGATTGTGTTTGACGTGATTGCCAAACAATTGCGTGATAAATTGGGCGGCCAGTATGTTTGTCCCAAACCACCGTTGTTTCGCGTTGGTTTGTAATACCGATACCTGCAATTTGATCAGCTCTAACATCATTTTCATTAATTACTTCCGTCATTACAGCTAACACAGATGTCCAAATTTCATTTGCATCATGTTCAACCCAACCTGATTGTGGAAAATATTGCTTAAACTCACGTTGTGCTACCCCTGCAATTTCCCCTTTTTGATTGAATAAAATCGCTCTTGAGCTTGTTGTTCCTTGGTCTATAGATAAAATATATTTTTCCATTAGTAGTATCTCCTTTATTAAAAAATAATCGCTAACCCATTGTACAAAATCTGTTAAATTTTGGCGAAAAAATAGCATAATCCATGAATCAAACATGTTAAATTATGCTATTTACGTTTCTTTTTATTTTAGTAAATTGATTCGATATCACCTTTTTTTGATGATTTATTTAAAATGTAACCTAAAATCAAAGTAATAATAACTACAACAATTGCAATTGCACAACCAATATTAAATGTATGTTTATAAAATACAGCGTATACCACTGCACCTAATAAACCACCGGCAATTGGTCCTAAGATAGGAACGATTGCATATGACCAATTTGAACCACCTTTACCAGCTATTGGTAAAATCGCATGTGCAATTCTCGGACCTAAATCACGTGCTGGGTTGATTGCATAACCAGTAGCACCGCCTAAACTTAATCCGATTGCAACAATTAATGCTCCGACAATTAAAGGATTTAAACCATCGGCAATTTTGTTTACACCGATAAATAAAATACCTAAAGTTAATGCCATTGTTCCGATAATCTCACTTAAAAAGTTGGCAAAGTAATTCTTAATAGCCGGTGCTGTAGAGAAAACACCTAATTTCGCGCCAGCTTCTTCTGTCGCTTTCCAATGTGGCAAGTACATTAACCATACAATTGTTGCTCCGACAATTGCACCTAACATTTGAGCAACAATATAACCAGGAACTAATGACCAATCAAAACTTCCGTCTAATGCAAGAGCTAAAGACACCGCTGGGTTTAAATGTGCACCTGAGAATTGACCGACAGCAAACACACCCATTGTAACCGCTAATCCCCATCCAGCTGTGATAACAATCCAATCAGCACCATTCGCAGCACTTCTCTTTAAATTGACATTGGCACAAACGCCACCACCAAAAAGGATTAAGATTGCAGTTCCTAGGAATTCTGCTAAATATACATTCATATTAAATGTCCTCCCAAAAAGACAAAGAGATTCCTACACTAGCAGTTTGGCTCGTAGAAATCTCCCGTCTCTATTCTATGTATTAACTTTTATTATATTTGTTATGATACTATCGATATGAAAGCGTTGTCAATGGTTTTTGTAAAAATTTTGTCAAATTTAATTTTTCAAGTCTTTATAAAAGTAGTTTAATTTGAAAACTAGAAATATCAATCCGCACTAATTTATTTATGACGCCATTTTGTTTAATTGACATTCTTCAGCCATATTTTTTATGACTAGTTGCATTTTTTACTAATAAACACCTCTAAAACTTTAATGATTTTAATCGTTTTAGAGGTGCTAATTATGTTATTTAATTATTCTTTGTATGATACCTTAAATACCTTATTACATATCCCATATGAAAACGGCTTTTTTAATATGTTATATGACTAAATCTCGTGAAAAATGAAATTTTTGCAGACTTATGATTTACCAAAGTTTATCATAACTAGTTGTTACATATTTCGCTCCATTTTTAACAGCTTCATTGACTTCATCTATTGTATTAATTAGGCCACCTGCAATGACTTGTGTGTTTGTTTCTTTCTGAATATGATGAATCGCTTTACTCGCAACACCTGGAAGTACTTCAACAAAATCAGGTTCAACTTTTTTTATCAAATCTATACTGCGTTTCAATGCTTGACTATCAATAATAAATACTCTAAAAATCGTTAAAGTATTTAATGATTTAGCTTTTTTTATTACTTTAGATTTAGTCGATACGATACCTTTTGGCTTGTATTGCTGAATAATAAATTCACTTGCAAATTCATCGTGGCTTAAACCTTTTATCAAATCTATATGAATAAAACACTCTATATGATTTTGCTTCAGCAATTCCATAATACTTTTTATATGTCCTATATGCATATCTAGAAGCACACACATTTTATAATCTGTTTTAATCAGTTTCTCTAAATCTTTAATGTTTCTTATAGCAGGCAATATGTTGTTATTCACTTGATTCATCCTCTCTACATCACACGCTTAAATAATTTTTCTAATTCGTATTTTGAAAAATTAATGATTATTGGACGACCATGTGGACATGTAAATGGATCTTCCGCTTCTCTTAATTGATCAATTAAATCAGACATTTCATGTTTTTGTAAATAATGATTCGCTTTAATAGATTTTTTACATGACATCATGATTGCTACATCTTCACGTAATTTTTTAATATCTACTTTTTTCTCTTCCAAAATTAGCTCAATCATATCTTTAATGATTTCTTCTACTTCATCTTTAGGGAACCAAACTGGATAGCTACTTACAATATAATCATGACCACCAAAATGTTCTAACATGATACCTACTTGTTGAAGCTCATTTTTATATTGATCAATAACTAATTGTTCATCCTTTGAAAAATGAAATGTTAACGGGATTAATAAATCTTGTACTTCATTGGTAACTTCACCTATTTTATCTCGAAAATATTCATATTTTATTCTTTCTTGAGCTGCATGCTGGTCAATCATGTACATGCCAAATTCATTTTGAGCAATAATATACGTCCCATGTACTTGGCCAACAATTTCCATATATGGAATTCTTCGTTTAGGGTCTTTACTTTTTGTTCCTTTAATATCGTTTACATCATAATAATCATCAGACGCTTTATTCTCATAATTTTGCACAGATG
>NZ_JACYHC010000982.1:0-845 GCF_017152085.1 Staphylococcus sp. EG-SA-2 | reverse complement strand
GTAAAGATTTTGTTGTTAGTTTTATAACTGGCGCGCTTGTTGGTTCAGCTTTAGGTTTGTATTTTAAAAATAAAGTTTATCAAAAAGCAGATGATTTAAAAGTCAAAGAACAAGAACTGTCGCAAAAATTTGAAGAAAGAAAAACGCAACTTGAAGAAACGGTTGCCTTTACAAAAGAACGTGTTGAAGGATTTTTAAACAAATCTAAAAATGAGCAAGCAGCATTAAAAGCACAACAAGCAGCAATAAAAGAAGAAGTAAGTGCAAATAATTTGAGTGATACATCACAAGAGGCACAAGAGATTCAAGAAGCTAAAAAAGAAGCACAAGCAGAAACAGATAAAAGTGCAGCTGTATCAAATGAAGAATCAAAAGCAGCGGCATTAAAAGCACAACAAGCAGCAATAAAAGAAGAAGCAAGTGCAAATAATTTGAGTGATACATCACAAGAGGCACAAGAGATTCAAGAAGCTAAAAAAGAAGCACAAGCAGAAACAGATAAAAGTGCAGCTGTATCAAATGAAGAATCAAAAGCAGCGGCATTAAAAGCACAACAAGCAGCAATAAAAGAAGAAGCAAGTGCAAATAATTTAAGTGATACATCACAAGAGGCACAAGAGATTCAAGAAGCTAAAAGAGAAGCACAAGCAGAAACAGATAAAAGTGTAGCTGTATCAAATGAAGAATCAAAAGCAGTGGCATTAAAGGTATCGAAAGAAGAGTCACAAGCTGAAAGATTAGCAAACGCTGCAAAACAGAAGCAAGCTAAATTAACACCAGGTTCAAAAGAGAGTCAATTAACTGAAGCGTTATTTGCAGAAAAACCAGTTGCTAAAAATGACTTG
>NZ_JACYHC010000981.1:0-845 GCF_017152085.1 Staphylococcus sp. EG-SA-2 | reverse complement strand
ATTATATGCTGTACTTAAAACGGTTGTTAGTAATATTTTCAAATACCGCCAACGCATTATTGATAAAGCAAACAGTAATGTTAAGGACTAATTCTGTGGATGTCTTTTAAGAATATAAGATACTATCGCATCAAAAGTTGAAACTACAGCTTTTGAGGCGATTTTTTTGTGCATAAAAAATCAGTCAAATGAAATATCAAATAATTTTCCATCAGTCCGATTATTATAAAAGCAAAAAAGCTTTGCTCACATATATAATAACGTGAACAAAGCTGTTGAATGATATTATTTAATTGCGTGGAATCCGCTATCTACATGAATATTTTCACCTGTAACGCCACTTGATAAATCACTTAATAAGTAAGCCGCAGTTTTACCTACTTCTACTTGATCAACATTACGTTTTAAAGGTGCACGCTCTTCGATTTCTTTAAGAATTGTATTGAAACCACCCACACCTTTTGCACTTAATGTACGGATTGGACCAGCTGAAATTGCATTAACGCGAATATTATCTGGACCTAAGTCTAATGCTAAATATTTAACATTTGCTTCTAAGCTCGCTTTAGCAACACCCATCACATTATAGTTTTGAACTGCGAATTCGCCACCTAAATATGTTGTTGCAACAATGCTACCACCTTCTGGCATTAATTTTTTAGCTTCATGAGCAACGATAGTTAGTGAGTAAGAACTAATGTCTTGAGCTAACAAGAAACCTTCACGTGAAGTTTCAGAAAAGCGTCCGCGTAAGTCTTCCATATTAGCAAATGCGATTGAATGATATACACCATCAATATTGCCAACATCTTTACCAATTTGCTCAAAACCATTAATAACCTCTT
>NZ_JACYHC010000980.1:0-845 GCF_017152085.1 Staphylococcus sp. EG-SA-2 | reverse complement strand
AATACCTTGCATATTCTTGCCGGCATAAAATTTATGAATACCAAAACTACCTAAGAACAATGCTAATAAAATATAAATAACTTTGTTTACTTGCATTTCTTTCCCTCCAGTTGAATTGCTTATAATGACATTAGCTTCTCTTTTTATTATACCCACTTTTAGTTCAAACATTCTAGTTTAAGCATTCCCAATCATCTAAATTTCAGTTATTCAATCCTTACAATAAATTTAGGATTACACTTCAGTTGCATTGTATTATTTTACGTGTGAAATATACGTAATGAATCACATGACAATCTTTAAATTGAAAAATATACATTCTATGATGTAAGGTCGCATTTTTAATATATTTACGTTATAATGGTTTGATGAATTTTATTGAGGAGTAAGAGCTATGGCGATTAAAAAGTTAGTACCAGCATCGCATCCTATTTTAACGAAAAAAGCGCAAGCAGTTATAAAATTTGATGATTCGTTAAAAAGATTATTACAAGATTTAGAAGATACAATGTATGCACAAGAAGCAGCTGGCTTATGTGCACCTCAAATTAATCAGTCATTGCAAGTGGCAATCATTGATATGGAAATGGAAGGATTATTACAACTTGTTAATCCGAAAATTATTAGTCAATCAAATGAAACGATAACAGACTTAGAAGGTTCAATTACATTGCCAGATGTTTACGGCGAAGTGACAAGAAGTAAAATGATAGTTGTCGAAAGTTATGACGTCAATGGGAACAAAGTTGAACTAACTGCACATGAAGATGTAGCAAGAATGATTTTGCATATTATAGATCAAATGAACGGTATCCCTTTTACAGAACGTGCGGACCGTATTTTAA
>NZ_JACYHC010000979.1:0-847 GCF_017152085.1 Staphylococcus sp. EG-SA-2 | reverse complement strand
ATTATATGCTGTACTTAAAACGGTTGTTAGTAATATTTTCAAATACCGCCAACGCATTATTGATAAAGCAAACAGTAATGTTAAGGACTAATTCTGTGGATGTCTTTTAAGAATATAAGATACTATCTCCTCAAAAGTTGAAACTACAGCTTTTGAGGAGATTTTTTTGTGCATAAAAAAAATCAGTCAGATGAAATATCAAATAATTTTCCATCAGTCCGATTATTATAAAAGCAAAAAAGCTTTGCTCACATATATGATAACGTGAACAAAGCTGTTGAATGATATTATTTAATTGCGTGGAATCCGCTATCTACATGAATATTTTCACCTGTAACGCCACTTGATAAGTCACTTAATAAGTAAGCCGCTGTTTTACCTACTTCTACTTGATCAACGTTACGTTTTAAAGGTGCACGCTCTTCGATTTCTTTAAGAATTGTATTGAAACCACCCACACCTTTTGCACTTAATGTACGGATTGGACCAGCTGAAATTGCATTAACGCGAATATTATCAGGACCTAAGTCTAATGCTAAATATTTAACATTTGCTTCTAAGCTCGCTTTAGCAACACCCATCACATTATAATTTTGAACTGCGAATTCGCCACCTAAATATGTTGTTGCAACAATGCTACCACCTTCTGGCATTAATTTTTTAGCTTCATGAGCCACAATTGTTAATGAGTAAGAACTAATGTCTTGAGCTAACAAGAAGCCTTCACGTGAAGTTTCAGAAAAGCGTCCGCGTAAGTCTTCCATATTAGCAAATGCGATTGAATGATATACACCATCAATATTGCCAACATCTTTACCAATTTGCTCAAAACCATTAATAACCTCTT
>NZ_JACYHC010000978.1:0-851 GCF_017152085.1 Staphylococcus sp. EG-SA-2 | reverse complement strand
ATGGATGAAATGGACGATCTTTTAAACTTGCAAACTGCTCTGACATCACAAAAGGATGTGACGCTAAATCTAATTCTGATAATTGTTTAGCAAGCTGTGTGGCAGCAGTAGTCAGTCCTTCTTCAACGCGAGCCACTTCCCATTCATGACTTAGATCACAATTCATATTAGCAATTGTTTGCCAAAATTCAGCTGCCGTTAAAGGTTGCTTAGACACCCTTCCCTCTATCGTAATTGGTTGTGAACTTTCGTAACGAAACATATTTAAAGCACTAAAATAAACAGGTATCTTTATTTGTTGTGTTTCACGTTCGTATATCAAAAGCGTTTGTCCGTTTTCTTTAGTAATCTCACTATTCGATACAATTCCGGCTATATCTTCAAATAATAATGCATCAACTAAATCTCTTAATATTATCGCTTGTGCTGTATTGACTGCTGTATGATTCTGCAATGTTCAGACACCTCGCATTCTTAATATAGGTTCAATGTTGTCCCAATATTTTGTTGTTGTGCCTGTTGATAAATAAAATAAGCACTTGAAATATCTTCGATAGCCATACCCATCGGATTAAGTAATATGATTTCATCATCGTCTTCACGTCCTGGTATGTCACCTGTCACAAGTTGCCCTAGTTCAGCATGAAGTGCTTCTTTGCTGAATTTACCTTCTAACACCAATTGGTTAATAGTTTTCTTTTCTCGATTACATTGTGACCAGTCATCTACTACGACTTTGTCAGCTTTAATAAAGACTTCTTTATGCACATCCATGATAGAAATGTTGCTAATAAATGCACCCTTTTGTAACCAATCATATTCAATGTATGGTTGATCCGTTACGGTACATG
>NZ_JACYHC010000977.1:0-851 GCF_017152085.1 Staphylococcus sp. EG-SA-2 | reverse complement strand
ATGGATGAAATGGACGATCTTTTAAACTTGCAAACTGCTCTGACATCACAAAAGGATGTGACGCTAAATCTAATTCTGATAATTGTTTAGCAAGCTGTGTGGCAGCAGTAGTCAGTCCTTCTTCAACTCGAGCCACTTCCCATTCATGACTTAAATCACAATTCATATTAGCAATTGTTTGCCAAAATTCAGCTGCTGTTAAAGGTTGCTTAGACGCCCTTCCCTCTATCGTAATTGGTTGTGAGCTTTCATAACGAAACATATTTAAAGCACTAAAATAAACAGGTATCTTTATTTGTTGTGTTTCACGTTCGTATATCAAAAGCGTTTGTCCATTTTCTTTAGTAATATCACTATTCGATACAATACCGGCTATATCTTCAAATAATAATGCATCAACTAAATCTCTTAATATTATCGTTTGTGCTGTATTGACTGCTGTATGATTCTGCAATGTTCAGACACCTCGCATTCTTAATATAGGTTCAATGTTGTCCCAATATTTTGTTGTTGTGCCTGTTGATAAATAAAGTAAGCACTTGAAATATCTTCGATAGCCATACCCATCGGATTAAGTAATATGATTTCATCATCGTCTTCACGTCCTGGTATGTCACCTGTCACAAGTTGTCCTAGTTCAGCATGAAGTGCTTCTTTGCTGAATTTACCTTCTAACACCAATTGGTTAATAGTTTTCTTTTCTCGATTACATTGTGACCAGTCGTCTACTACGACTTTGTCAGCTTTAATAAAGACTTCTTTATGCACATCCATGATAGAAATGTTGCTAATAAATGCACCCTTTTGTAACCAATCATATTCAATGTATGGTTGATCCGTTACGGTACATG
>NZ_JACYHC010000976.1:0-854 GCF_017152085.1 Staphylococcus sp. EG-SA-2 | reverse complement strand
AGAAAAAGGCTGCTGAGTTTAAAAAGCAACAATTAAATGAACAAGGTATTTTCAAGAAACCAGTGATTACACCTATTAAACCATATAAAAATTTCTATCCAGCTGAAGACTACCATCAAGATTATTATAAAAAGAACCCGGTACATTATTACCAATATCAACGTGGTTCAGGTAGAAAAGCGTTTATAGAATCACATTGGGGGAATCAAAATGCTTAAAAAAGATAAAAGTGAACTAACAGACATAGAATATATTGTTACACAAGAAAATGGCACTGAACCACCATTTATGAATGAATATTGGAATCATTTTGCTAAAGGGATTTATGTAGATAAGATTTCTGGTAAACCTTTATTTACATCTGAAGAAAAGTTTCATTCTGAATGTGGATGGCCTAGCTTTTCTAAAGCGCTTGATGACGATGAAATTATAGAATTAGTCGACAAATCATTTGGTATGGTAAGAACTGAAGTGCGTTCAGAAGAATCAAATAGTCATTTAGGACACGTCTTTAATGATGGACCTAAAGAAAGTGGCGGCTTAAGATACTGTATCAATTCCGCTGCAATTCAATTTATTCCATATGAAAAATTAGAAGAATTGGGTTATGGCGATTTAATATCACATTTTGATAAGTAGGAGTGGAAAGTATGTTTAAAAAATTATTCGGAAAAGGCAAAGAAGTTCAGAAAGATATCGCAATTTATGCACCATTAACTGGAGAATACGTGAAAATTGAAGATATTCCAGATCCTGTATTCGCACAAAAAATGATGGGCGAAGGTTTTGGTATTAATCCAACTGAAGGAGAAGTTGTGTCTCCAATTGCAGGACGTGTTGACAATGTCTTTCCA
>NZ_JACYHC010000975.1:0-854 GCF_017152085.1 Staphylococcus sp. EG-SA-2 | reverse complement strand
AGAAAAAGGCTGCTGAGTTTAAAAAGCAACAATTAAATGAACAAGGTATTTTCAAGAAACCAGTGATTACACCTATTAAACCATATAAAAATTTCTATCCAGCTGAAGACTACCATCAAGATTATTACAAAAAGAACCCGGTACATTATTACCAATATCAACGTGGTTCAGGTAGAAAAGCGTTTATAGAATCACATTGGGGGAATCAAAATGCTTAAAAAAGATAAAAGTGAACTAACAGATATAGAATATATTGTTACACAAGAAAACGGCACTGAACCACCATTTATGAATGAATATTGGAATCATTTTGCTAAAGGAATTTATGTAGATAAAATTTCTGGTAAACCTTTATTTACATCTGAAGAAAAGTTTCATTCTGAATGTGGATGGCCTAGCTTTTCCAAAGCGCTTGATGACGATGAAATTATAGAATTAGTCGACAAATCATTTGGTATGTTGAGAACTGAAGTGCGTTCAGAAGAATCAAATAGTCATTTAGGACATGTCTTTAATGATGGACCTAAAGAAAGTGGCGGCTTAAGATACTGTATCAATTCCGCTGCAATTCAATTTATTCCATATGAAAAGTTAGAAGAATTGGGTTATGGCGATTTAATATCACATTTTGATAAGTAGGAGTGGAAAGTATGTTTAAAAAATTATTCGGAAAAGGCAAAGAAGTTCAGAAAGATATCGCAATTTATACACCATTAACTGGAGAATTCGTGAAAATTGAAGATATTCCAGATCCTGTATTCGCACAAAAAATGATGGGCGAAGGTTTTGGTATTAATCCAACTGAAGGAGAAGTTGTGTCTCCAATTGCAGGACGTGTTGACAATGTCTTTCCA
>NZ_JACYHC010000974.1:0-855 GCF_017152085.1 Staphylococcus sp. EG-SA-2 | reverse complement strand
AACTTGGTGCCAAAGAAGTTATCGATCGACTTCCTGTTGAAGATGATCATAAAAAGCCACTCGCATCATCAACTTGGCAAGCTTGTGTAGACCCTGTTGGTGGCGAAGGTATTAATTATGTTACAAAACGTTTAAATCATAGTGGATCAATTGCAGTTATTGGTATGACTGCCGGCAATACTTATACTAATTCTGTATTCCCTCACATTTTAAGAGGCGTAAACATTTTAGGAATTGACTCAGTATTTACTGCTATGAAATTAAGACAGCGCGTTTGGCGTCGTCTCGCAAAAGATTTAAAGCCTGAAAATTTACATGAGATCAAGCAAGTTATTACATTTGATGAACTTCCAGAACAACTTAACAAAGTAATTAATCATGAAAATAAAGGCCGCATTGTTATCGATTTCGGTGTAGATAAATAGTATTCATGAAAAAGACATCCCGTTATGCGAGATGTCTTTTTTAATTTAGTATTTGATATACATACCGCCTGAATCTGGTTCGGTAGGCATAAATCCAAATTTTGCATATAATTTATCCGCTGGGTAGTCTGCGATCAGACTAACGTATGCACTTTCGACAGATACATTTTTAATATACTTCATAATATGTTCCATAATTAGACTGCCGTAATCTTGACCTTGATAACTTTTCGAAACAGCAATATCAACAATTTGAAAAACAGTTCCGCCATCGCCAATCACTCTACCCATACCAATTAACCGATCTTTATCATACAAGGTTACTGTAAATAAGGCATTAGGTAATCCTTTTTCAGCTGCTTCGCGCGTCTTTGGACTCATACCTGCGTTAATCCTTAATGCGCAATAATCCTCGCAAGTCGGAATATCA
>NZ_JACYHC010000973.1:0-859 GCF_017152085.1 Staphylococcus sp. EG-SA-2 | reverse complement strand
ATCATAATAAATAATATATTCTCCCATCATCTTTCTTGTCTTAACCGCGTTTGAATTCACATGATTTAAAAATAAATCATGTACATCTTTCTTAGTCGCCATTGTAATCGCTCCTTCAGTTTTATGTTTAATCACATTCGTATTAATGATTCATTTCGTGTTGCTCTTAATTTTATCTATAATTATATGCGTAGTTAAAATCAAACCTATGGAAAAGAAAATAATGATAACAATGTTAAGAAATATCGTTATAAAATTATAGTTTGGAAGGTATGCGAATAGCAGAAACATAGGTATCGCAAAAAATAAATCCCACCAACCTAAACTTTTTAAAGATTCCTTTAAATCTTCCATAATATCACCTTTATAAATTTGTCTTTGTTATAAGATAACTAAAAAATCGCTTTACTGTAAAAGTAGCCAAAGAAAATTCTGAATCATATTCATAAGTAGTGTATCATTAATAATGAACAATTTAATACTATAATCCTTGATCTTTGTATTGATCAACTTACCACAACATTTATTTTAGACTACTCTTAGACTTCCCTTTCAAATGGTTGCAACTATTGAAATTCCTTTTGTATAAGTTAGGCTTTTGTGGTAATATCATCATGCATAAAAAATCGAGATACTAATTATAAAGAGGGTATAAATATATTATGAAAGAAAATTTTTGGAGTGAATTACCACGTCCATTTTTTATTTTGGCGCCAATGGAAGACGTTACAGATATCGTCTTTCGACACGTTGTAAGTGAAGCAGCTAGACCGGATGTGTTTTTCACTGAATTTACAAATACTGAAAGCTTTTGCCACCCTGAAGGCATACATAGTGTGCGCGGACGCTTAACTTTTAG
>NZ_JACYHC010000972.1:0-11545 GCF_017152085.1 Staphylococcus sp. EG-SA-2 | reverse complement strand
ATACATCGAATGGCACATATCATTCGTCGCAATATGATTACTATGATGCATTTATTAAGCAGCAAGAAAATGTAACATATATTTCAACCGATCGTGCAGATGCTAATACAGTGTTATGTCACTAATTTATAAAAAATAAATGAATAAGTAAGGTTTCAACCGAGAGAATATATTCGTGTTGAAGCCTTATTTGTCGTTGTGCCAAATTTGAACGATTTAGATTGGCAATAAGCACGACCATACATGATTGTGTATTATTTCAATGAAATCCCGTTATTGATAGGGAAATTCCTTAAGTAATTAGGTGATTCCCTAATATTTTATATTTGTGAAAAAATGTACAATCTAATTAAAGCAATAGTCTTGGGCATTTTAAAGTATTTAAAAACACGACATCTACACATCGTATTTTTATACGTAGGAGGATATAAATATGGGAAAATTTGGATTGAATTTCTTTAAGCCAACAGAAAAATTTAATGGGAATTGGTCGATCCTAGAAAGTAAAAGTAGAGAATGGGAAAAAATGTACAGAGAACGTTGGAGCCACGATAAAGAAGTAAGAACAACACATGGTGTTAACTGTACAGGCTCATGTTCTTGGAAAGTATTTGTGAAAAATGGTGTGATTACCTGGGAAAATCAACAAACTGACTATCCAAGTTGTGGTCCGGATATGCCTGAATATGAACCGAGAGGATGTCCACGAGGTGCGTCATTCTCTTGGTATGAATACAGTCCGCTTCGAATCAAATATCCATATATTCGTGGAAAACTCTGGGATTTATGGACTGAAGCATTAGAAGAAAACTATGGTAATCGCGTTGCTGCATGGGCGTCTATTGTTGAAAATGAAGACAAAGCCAAACAATATAAGCAAGCCCGAGGTATGGGAGGGCACGTGCGTTCAAATTGGAAAGACGTTACAGAGATAATCGCAGCACAATTACTGTATACAATAAAAAAATATGGTCCAGATCGAATCGCAGGATTTACACCTATTCCAGCGATGTCAATGATTAGTTATGCAGCAGGTGCTCGATTCATCAATTTGCTTGGTGGTGAAATGCTTAGTTTTTATGACTGGTATGCAGATTTACCACCTGCCTCTCCACAAATTTGGGGAGAGCAAACAGATGTGCCTGAATCAAGTGACTGGTATAACGCATCATACATTATTATGTGGGGCTCTAATGTACCTTTAACACGTACTCCGGATGCACATTTTATGACAGAAGTCCGCTATAAAGGTACAAAAGTCATTTCAGTAGCACCAGATTACGCAGAAAATGTGAAATTTGCAGATAACTGGCTAGCACCGAATCCTGGTTCAGATGCTGCAATTGCTCAAGCAATGACACATGTTATTTTACAAGAACATTATGTTAATCAA
Organism: Staphylococcus sp. EG-SA-2; assembly: GCF_017152085.1. Classification (NCBI taxonomy): domain Bacteria; kingdom Bacillati; phylum Bacillota; class Bacilli; order Caryophanales; family Staphylococcaceae; genus Staphylococcus; species Staphylococcus sp. EG-SA-2. The sequence continues at coordinate 10,152 of NZ_JACYHC010000972.1, read as the reverse complement.
CCTAATGAACGCTTTATAAATTACGCTAAACAATATACAGATATGCCGTTTCTTATCATGCTGGATGAAGATGAAAATGGATATAAAGCGGGTCGATTTTTAAGAGCGAGTGACTTAGGTCAAACAACAGAGCAAGGCGAATGGAAGCCAGTTATTCATGATGCAATCAGCGATAGTTTAGTAGTACCTAATGGCACAATGGGTCAACGTTGGGAAGAAGGTAAGAAGTGGAACTTAAAACTAGAAACAGAAGATGGTTCTAAAATTAACCCTACATTATCAATGGCAGAAGGTGGATACGAATTAGAAACAATTCAATTCCCATACTTTGATAGTGATGGAGATGGGATATTCAATCGTCCAATTCCAACTCGACAAGTCACTTTAGCAAATGGTGACAAAGTCCGTATTGCTACAATTTTTGACTTAATGGCAAGTCAATATGGCGTGCGTCGTTTTGATCATAAATTAGAATCAAAAGGATACGACGATGCAGAATCAAAATATACACCTGCTTGGCAAGAAGCCATTTCAGGCGTAAAACAAAGTGTTGTCATTCAAGTAGCGAAAGAATTTGCGCAAAACGCTATCGATACTGAAGGGCGTTCAATGATTATCATGGGTGCGGGTATTAACCATTGGTTTAACTCAGATACGATTTATCGTTCAATCTTAAACTTAGTTATGTTATGTGGCTGTCAAGGTGTGAATGGTGGCGGTTGGGCTCACTATGTGGGACAAGAAAAATGTCGTCCGATTGAAGGATGGAGTACTGTCGCATTTGCGAAAGACTGGCAAGGACCACCACGTTTGCAAAATGGAACAAGTTGGTTCTATTTTGCAACAGACCAATGGAAATATGAAGAGTCAAATGTAGATCGTTTAAAATCTCCATTAGCTAAAACAGAGGATTTAAAGCATCAACACCCAGCTGATTATAATGTTTTAGCAGCTAGACTTGGTTGGTTACCATCATATCCACAATTTAATAAAAATAGTTTGTTGTTTGCAGAAGAAGCTAAAGATGAAGGCATTGAGTCGAATGAGGCAATTTTAAAACGAGCGATAAATGAAGTTAAGTCAAAACAAACGCAATTTGCGATAGAAGATCCGGATTTGAAAAAGAATCATCCGAAATCACTGTTTATATGGCGCTCAAATCTAATCTCAAGTTCTGCAAAAGGTCAAGAATACTTTATGAAGCATTTACTTGGCACAAAATCAGGGTTATTAGCTACACCAAATGAAGATGAAAAGCCAGAAGAAATTACGTGGCGTGAGGAAACAACAGGGAAATTAGATTTAGTCGTTTCTTTAGATTTCAGAATGACAGCAACACCTTTATATTCTGACATTGTTTTGCCAGCAGCGACTTGGTATGAGAAGCATGATTTGTCATCTACAGATATGCATCCATATGTACATCCTTTTAATCCAGCTATTGATCCATTATGGGAATCGCGTTCAGACTGGGATATTTATAAAACGTTGGCAAAAGCATTTTCAGAAATGGCAAAAGACTATTTACCTGGAACGTTTAAAGATGTTGTGACAACTCCACTTAGTCATGATACAAAGCAAGAAATTTCAACACCATACGGCGTAGTGAAAGATTGGTCGAAGGGTGAAATTGAAGCGGTACCTGGACGTACAATGCCTAACTTTGCAATTGTAGAACGCGACTACACTAAAATTTACGACAAATATGTCACGCTTGGTCCTGTACTTGAAAAAGGGAAAGTTGGAGCACATGGTGTAAGTTTCGGTGTCAGTGAACAATATGAAGAATTAAAAAGTATGTTAGGTACGTGGAGTGATACAAATGATGATTCTGTGAGAGCGAATCGTCCGCGTATTGATACAGCACGTAATGTAGCAGATGCAATACTAAGTATTTCATCTGCTACGAATGGTAAATTATCACAAAAATCATATGAAGATCTTGAAGAACAAACTGGAATGCCGTTAAAAGATATTTCTAGCGAACGTGCTGCTGAGAAAATTTCGTTTTTAAATATAACTTCACAACCACGAGAAGTAATACCGACAGCAGTATTCCCAGGTTCAAATAAACAAGGTCGACGATATTCACCATTTACAACGAATATAGAACGTCTAGTACCTTTTAGAACATTAACAGGACGTCAAAGTTATTATGTGGATCACGAAGTTTTCCAACAATTTGGGGAGAGCTTACCAGTATATAAACCGACATTGCCGCCAATGGTATTTGGGAATAGAGATAAGAAAATTAAAGGTGGTACAGATGCTTTGGTACTGCGTTATTTAACGCCTCATGGAAAATGGAATATACACTCAATGTATCAAGATAATAAGCATATGTTGACACTATTTAGAGGTGGTCCAACGGTTTGGATATCAAATGAAGATGCTGAAAAACACGATATCCAAGATAATGATTGGCTAGAAGTGTATAACCGTAATGGTGTTGTAACGGCAAGAGCAGTTATTTCGCATCGTATGCCTAAAGGTACAATGTTTATGTATCATGCACAAGATAAACATATTCAAACGCCTGGGTCAGAAATTACAGATACACGTGGTGGTTCACACAACGCGCCGACTAGAATCCATTTGAAACCAACACAACTAGTCGGAGGATACGCACAAATTAGTTATCACTTTAATTATTATGGACCAATTGGGAACCAAAGGGATTTATATGTAGCAGTTAGAAAGATGAAGGAGGTTAATTGGCTTGAAGATTAAAGCGCAAGTTGCGATGGTATTAAATTTAGATAAATGCATAGGATGCCATACGTGTAGTGTGACATGTAAAAACACTTGGACAAATCGTCCAGGTGCTGAGTACATGTGGTTCAATAACGTAGAAACGAAGCCAGGTGTAGGGTATCCGAAACGTTGGGAAGACCAAGAACACTACAAAGGTGGTTGGGTACTAAATCGTAAAGGGAAACTTGAATTAAAATCTGGAAGTAGAATTTCAAAAATTGCTTTAGGTAAAATTTTTTATAACCCAGATATGCCATTAATTAAAGATTATTATGAGCCATGGAACTATAATTATGAACATTTAACAACTGCGAAATCAGGGAAGCATTCGCCAGTTGCTAGAGCGTATTCAGAAATTACAGGGGATAACATTGAAATTGAATGGGGACCTAACTGGGAAGATGACTTAGCAGGTGGTCATGTTACAGGCCCAAAAGATCCTAACATCCAAAAAATAGAAGAAGATATTAAATTCCAATTTGACGAAACTTTTATGATGTATTTACCACGTTTATGTGAACATTGCTTGAATCCAAGTTGCGTTGCATCGTGCCCTTCAGGTGCTATGTATAAACGTGATGAAGATGGCATTGTATTAGTTGATCAAGACGCATGTCGTGGATGGCGTTACTGTATGACAGGTTGTCCATATAAGAAAGTTTACTTCAATTGGAAAACGAACAAAGCTGAAAAATGTACTTTCTGTTTCCCGAGAATCGAGGCGGGTATGCCTACGGTATGCTCTGAAACTTGTACAGGACGTATGCGTTACTTAGGTGTTTTATTATATGATGCAGATCGAGTTCATGAAGCGGCTTCAGCAGTAGACGAGAAAGGTTTATACGAAAAACAATTAGATATATTCTTAAATCCATTTGACGAAGAAGTCATTGCTCAAGCTGAAAAAGATGGTATTGGTTATGATTGGATTGAAGCTGCACAAAACTCTCCAATTTATAAGTTAGCAATTGAATATAAACTTGCATTTCCGTTACATCCTGAATTTAGAACGATGCCGATGGTTTGGTATTGCCCACCACTTAGCCCAATTATGAGCTATTTTGAAGGTAAAAATACAACTCAAAATCCAGATGCGATTTTCCCAGCCATTGAAGAAATGCGTTTACCTATTGAATACTTAGCTAATATTTTCACTGCAGGAGATACAGAGCCAGTAAAAGGAGCCCTACAACGTATGGCAATGATGAGAAGTTATATGAGATCTCAAGTTACTCAACAGCCATTTGACACGTCTCGATTAGAGCGATTAGGTATAACCGAGCGCCAAACTAAAGACATGTATCGTTTATTAGGACTAGCTAAATATGAAGATCGATTTGTTATTCCAACATCACACAAAGAAACCTATTTAGATACGTATCACGCACAAGGTAGTACAGGATACAATTACGGCGGCGAGCATTTTGGAGATAACTGTGAAGGCTGTGGCGTTGCAGTAGGTTCAGGGAAAACTGGTCAAGAAATTTATAATGAGAATTTCTATGGAGGGATTTTCCGTGATTAATTTCGATAATTTTAAAAAATATCAAGAAAGTTTTGGATATATGGCACAACAGTTATGTTTTCCAGAAAAATTAACTTTTCATCCAAAAACTTTTGAAGAAACAATTTCGAAAGATCATCCAGCATATGAAGATTTAGTAGCATTTAGAAATGTAATGATGACATTTTCATTATCAGAAATCAAAGCGATTTATACAGATACATTTGATTTTACGAAAAAAGCACCATTATATATGACGTATAACAAATTTGATACGCAAAAAGAACGTGGGCAAATGTTAGCTAAATTAAAGGTATTATATGAAATGTTTGGACTAGAAATGGTAGATAATGAACTTTCTGATTATCTACCGTTGATGCTTCAATTTTTGCAAGTGGCAGAATGGCGAAATGATCCAAGAGCTGAAGAGAATATTCAATTAATCATTATGATTATTGAGGATGGAACATATGTGATGGCGAATGCACTTGGTGAAGATAATAATCCATATGCCTATGTGATTCAAGCACTTAGAAAAACATTGAAATTATGTTTGACATCACCAAAAGGAGTGAAACATCATGCTTAATCAGTTTTTATGGGTTATATTTCCGTATTTATGTTTAGTTGTCTTTGTCGCAGGTCATATTGCACGTTATCGTTATGATAAATTTTCTTGGACAGCTAAATCTAGTGAACTAATAGAAAGAAAAAGGTTGATGTGGGGAAGTTTATTATTTCACTTAGGTATTATTCCAGTGTTTTTTGGACACGTAGTTGGATTGTTAATACCGAAATCATGGATGGATGCAGTGGGGGTATCTGAGCATTTATATCATATAGGCGCTGTTTATATTGGTAGCATCTTTGGTATAATAACTTTGATAGGGATGTTTTTATTAACAGCGAGACGTGTTACTACGAAAAGTATTCGAAGATTAAGTTCAGCGTCGGATATATTTGTAAATTTCTTATTATTACTTATCGTATTTATGGGATGTTACGCAACATTAGTAACCAATATACAACATCCAGATTTTAACTACAGAACTTCATTATCAATTTGGTTTAGACAATTATTTATGTTAAAACCAGATGCGTCATTGATGAGTGGTGTGCCGATTGCATTTAAAATGCATATATTGTTAGGTTTCACTATTATGGCTTGTTGGCCATTTACACGTTTGGTGCATGTTTGGAGTGTACCTTTGACATATATAAATCGCAGATATATTATTTACCGTAAGAATAAAGTGTAAGCATAAGAGGTGAAAGGATTTGACACCAGAAGCAATAATTGAAGATCGTAGATTTCAAGAGACATTAGATAAAATACGCAAAGAAGAGGGTTATGATTTTGCGGCAATCGCTTTCTATGAATCTAACAAACCATCATCTCCAATAAAATGGCACTATGTTTCAGGTAATAAAAATAATCGATTTAAATTGATTATTTTAAGAAAAGGTCGTGGATTAGCTGGAACTGTTATGAAAACAGGAAAGCGTATGGTAATAGCCAATGTTGGTTTAGCTTTAGGGCCTGAAGAAAAGATTGACTATCCAATTTTATTGAGCGAATCATTAACAGCAGTTTTAGCAGTGCCGCTTTGGTATAAGAATCAAGTGTATGGCGTACTATTATTTGGTCAAAGAGATGGTCGTCCTTTACCAAAAATATTTGATAATGATGATATTCAACGTAAGTTTGGTATTTTCAATGATGATAAATAATGAGATGAATTAGGGTGTAAGTCATGATTAATGAGGACAGTATACAGTTAGATACTTTATTGAAAAAATATTATGAGCATTCAATCGAAAAGATAGTTTTTGCTGATGATAACGGCAAAATTATTGCAATGAATGATGCTGCTAAAGATATATTATCTGAAGAAGATAATTACAGTGCTGTGGCGAATGCGATTTGTCACAGATGTGAAGGGTATACAAATGCCTATGATGTACAATCATGTAAAGACTGTTTCTTAGAATCGATGCAAGTACAAGCTACGAATTTCCAAGTATTTATGAAGACGAAAGATCAAAAAGTGATGCCATTTACAGCAACATATCAGTTGATTGATCAAGACAGGGGAATTCATGCATTTACGCTTCAAAATGTTTCATCACAAATTGAACAGCAAGAGAAATTACATCAACAACGTATGATGCGTAAAACAATCTCAGCCCAAGAAAATGAAAGAAAGCGAATTTCTAGAGAGTTACATGATAGTGTGATTCAAGAAATGCTCAATGTAGATGTTCAATTGAGATTATTAAAATATCAAGAAGATACAACTAAGCTTTTGGAAGACGCAGAAAATATTGAATATATTGTCGCTAAATTAATTGATGATATACGTAATATGTCGGTTGAATTAAGACCCGCTTCTTTGGATGATCTAGGCCTTGAAGCAGCTTTTAAATCATATTTTAAACAGTTTGAAGAAAATTATGGAATAAAAATCATATATACATCAAATATTAAAAATACCCGCTTTGATAGTGATATTGAAACGGTTGTTTATCGAGTAGTACAAGAAGCTATTCTAAATGCGTTGAAATACGCTGATGTAAATGAAATAAATGTAGGTATCCGTCAAACTGGGCGCCATTTGGTAGCAGAAGTGATAGATGCGGGAAATGGTTTTGATCCAAGTTCTAAGCCTAAAGGTTCTGGACTCGGTTTATATGGAATGAATGAGCGAGCTGAGTTAGTCAGCGGTAGCGTCAATATTGAAACGAAAATTGGTGAGGGTACCAATGTTACATTGAACATTCCAATTTGAAACATACATTGGGGGAATAAAATTGAAAATAGTCATTGCCGATGATCACGCTGTTGTCCGTACGGGGTTCTCTATGATTTTAAATTATCAAAATGATATGGAAGTTGTTGCAACGGCTGCAGATGGCGTCGAAGCTTACCAAAAAGTAATGGAATATAAACCTGATGTGTTACTAATGGATTTAAGTATGCCACCAGGTGAGTCAGGTCTTATCGCTACGAGTAAAATTGCTGACAGTTTTCCTGAAACTAAAATACTAATATTAACAATGTTTGATGATGAGGAGTATTTGTTCCATGTGTTGCGTAATGGTGCGAAAGGTTACATATTGAAAAATGCACCTGATGAACAATTATTGTTAGCTATTCGAACTGTATATAAAGGTGAAACATATGTAGATATGAAACTTACAACATCTTTAGTGAATGAATTTGTATCTAATTCAAATCAGGACACTGCAAACACAACAGATCCTTTTAAAATCTTATCAAAACGAGAACTAGAAATATTGCCACTTATTGCCAAAGGTTACGGGAATAAAGAAATTGCAGAGAAATTATTTGTATCTGTGAAAACAGTAGAAGCACATAAGACGCATATTATGACAAAGCTTGGCTTAAAGAGTAAACCTGAGCTAGTTGAATATGCATTGAAAAAGAAATTATTAGAGTTTTAGAGTTTGAAATTAATATAATTCAGTATAAAAGCGCGAGAGGAAATGATTATCTTCTGGCGCTTTTGTATGTTTCGAAATATATTTTTTTATAAATCGAATGGAACCTAATCCTTTCTCCTTTCGGTAACCTATACTAATTCGCTTTGCAAAGGTATAACTTTTATTATAGTTATTGATTTAGAGAATAAATGATTAGTTTTCTACTTTGAACAATTATTTTAGTTGGTGTATTCAGTGTTGTAGCATCTGTATGAGGATTAAAAATTGTCGCTCTTATTCACATTGCTCAAAAAATAATTAACAGCTTCTGAAATGTATGATGCTAAATTTTGATTATCATATGAATTAAAGTAATCTTTGAAACGCGTATCATCTTCATATGTTTTAGCAATACAGCATAATGTTTCATCATCAAAATCAGCGATAGTGTTCATAAATGCCTTCCACTCAAATACGAGATCACTACAATCTTGGATTGGATAATGACTCAAAGACATATGATTAAATTTATTGAAGATAGTTGTCAATTTATGTCTGATATCCTGCGATTGTAAGCTGTCTTTACGTCTAATAAATGATTGATATGCTTTCGTATGACCATATTTTATAGATGCTTCTTTATCATATTGTGACTGTAGTGTCTTGTTTAAAATGCTGGTATCTATTAGAGAGAGTCCTTTAATAAATTCACATACAGAGCGTCTAATTAATTGTAAGTCAGAAATCTTTTTATCTAACTTGCTTATTTGCTCTGATAATAACTTTCGCAATTGTTCATTATCATACGAAATGTATTGTTTTATTTTAGCGATATCAAAATCAAAAGACTTGAGTATTAAAATCTTTTGTAATTTTTCTAAGTCTTGCTGTTTATAAACGCGATAATTTTTATCATTTTTATCTGGAACTAATAATCCTATTTCATCGTAATAATGTAAAGTTCTTTTAGTTACACCTGTAATTTCAATAATATCTTTTAAAGTGTATGTGTATGCCAAAATTCAGTCACCTCATTTATTATTTTTTGTGCTGGAAGTGTTGTAGCAACTTCAATAGGTATGTTTGTTTTTTGTAAAAAGTATTTTACCAAGTGATAGCCACATGCATACCCGGCAGCATGAGATAGGCCAACGATAGGCCTACCTTGAAGTTTATTAATATCATCACCATAGAGATAAGGCATCGATTCAAATATATGCTTTAAATGTAAATGATTATAAATAGTATTTTTAATTTTTACGTTATCACGACTCCAATTAGTATTTGTTACCCACGGTCCAATATGCGCTTTACCATACAATGATTCTACATAGTTTTCAGCTAATCCTTCTGCAATAATCAATTCAATCAAACTTCCGCCATCCCAATCAATATATTGATAGCGCATATTATGATTTACTTCATGTGCAATTAAGCTTTTCATAGAATTAATTGTACTTGTACTCGGCACTAAATAAATCATAATATAACCTGGTATGCCACCATCACCACCGCGATTTTTATTTAGATACATAAGTGGTTTTTGGCTATCTCCAAGTAATACTGTGAAATGATAGTTAGAAACTTGAGATGAGATACTATAATTTGAAAATTGATCTATAGCAACTTTTAAATATTTTTCGCAATTACTCCAGAAATCATTATTCAGGTATTGTATTGACATTTGGTCAGACATGCGTAAATCTTTGGGAGAAATTTGAAAGGCATCTAAAAATTGAATCGCACTCATTGTCTGTTTGTCATCATTATAAATAGGCATATGTTGTACCTCAAATTTCTTTTTAAAAGGTACTAATATTTCTTTAGTGAAAATTGAATCACGGTCGTTTATTGGTGCCTTGAGTATATTCTTATAGACGGAATCTGATCTAATAATATTGATTTTATACATGATAAACCTCCTTATGTTGTCAGCATAAAGGATAACGTAACGTGATTTTCAAGCAGTAATTGTAACTAATTGAAAAAAATAAGAAAAGTATGTGAGTGTTCCTAAATAATATGATTAAAATGATGGCGAATAAGTGTCTAAAAGCATCTTAAAGGGACATTGTATAGGGTAAATCACTTCATAAATAAGGGAAAATCCTTATGTTCACTTTTTCACAATCATAATAAAATATATATGTAGTCAATACTTTGTCTATATTGAATGTTTTCATATAAATGAAAGCATTTTTAAATAACATTGACCTCTAATATATAGGCAGAGTATTGATATCTATTAAAAAATAAATGATTTTGATGAAGGTGAAACGTATGTACAAAACAAAAGGTGGCTTTCAACTTACATTACAAACATTAAGTTTAGTGGTTGGGTTTATGGCTTGGAGTATAATTGCGCCATTAATGCCCTTTATTAAACAAGATGTCAATGTTACTGAAGGTCAAATATCAATCATTTTAGCGATACCAGTTATTTTGGGATC
>NZ_JACYHC010000971.1:0-860 GCF_017152085.1 Staphylococcus sp. EG-SA-2 | reverse complement strand
ACAGAACCAATGCCACATTTATTCATTATTTCCGATGAGTTTGCCGAATTAAAATCAGAACAACCTGATTTTATGAAAGAACTTGTATCAACGGCACGTATTGGACGTTCGTTAGGTATTCATTTAATACTTGCGACACAAAAACCATCGGGTGTTGTTGATGACCAAATTTGGTCTAACTCTAAATTTAAATTGGCATTAAAAGTACAAGATAGACAAGACAGTAATGAAATTTTAAAAACACCAGATGCAGCAGACATTACATTACCAGGTCGTGCGTATTTACAAGTTGGTAATAATGAAATTTATGAATTATTCCAATCTGCATGGAGTGGTGCAACATATGACATCGAAGGCGATAAATTAGAAGTTGAAGATAAGACGATTTACATGATTAATGACTATGGTCAACTTCAAGCAATCAACAAAGACTTGAGTGGACTTGAAGATGAAGAAACGAAAGAAAACCAAACCGAGTTAGAAGCGGTTATCGATCATATCGAATCTATTACAACACGATTAGAAATTGAAGAAGTTAAGCGTCCATGGTTACCACCATTACCAGAAAATGTATATCAAGAAGATTTAGTAGAAACAGATTTCAGAAAATTATGGTCAGATGATGCAAAAGAAGTGGAATTAACATTAGGACTTAAAGACGTACCAGAAGAACAATATCAAGGACCGATGGTATTGCAATTGAAAAAAGCTGGGCACATCGCGTTAATCGGAAGTCCAGGATATGGTAGAACAACGTTCTTACACAACATTATTTTCGATGTTGCAAGACACCATCGTCCTGATCAAGCACACATGTACTTGTTCGATTTCGGTACCAATGGTTTGATGCCAGTCACAGA
>NZ_JACYHC010000970.1:0-863 GCF_017152085.1 Staphylococcus sp. EG-SA-2 | reverse complement strand
AAATATCTGTGTTTTTCGTTACCTAATTATACTATCATAAGCTTTGCCTACCGAATAGTAAAACGCTTACAACTTTTATATAAATTTGACGAAATTTCGTCATGCCTTATATAACGTCGTTTGTGATACGGGGCTAATTCATGATGAAATTAGATACATATATCACCATTAAATACAATTCATTTAGTCTTCAATCGGAAACAGTTCATCGATATATTGAATCTCATCATCTGATAAAACGATATCTGCAGCTTTAATATTTTCAACGACTTGTTCTGCACGTTTTGCACCAGGAATAATCACATCGATAGCTGGTCTCGTTAAATAAAATGCTAATACAATGTTCGCAATTGAAGTTTGATGTGCTGCAGCTATGCTTTCCAAAGCTTTTACGCGACGCACATTTTCTTCAAATACACCTGGTTTAAAATCACGACGTGTAGTACGATGGTCACTAAATTTAGTGTTCTCATCATATTTTCCAGCTAAAATACCGGATGCTAATGGGAAATATGGAATAAATGTGATTTGGTGATCAACACAATATTGTAATACTGCCTCATTTTCGCGATGCAATAAATTATATTCTAACTGTACAACATCAACGTAACCATCTTTATTTGCTTCTTTAAGTTGATCTAATGTGAAATTTGATACACCAATTGCTTTAATCTTCCCTTGTTCCTTAAGCTCTTGTAATGCTGCAACTGCTTGATCTTTCGGAGTGTTGTTATCCGGAAAATGAATATAATATAAATCGATATAATCAGTTTGTAGACGTTTCAAACTATTCTCAACTTGTTGTTTTAAATATTCCGGTTGATTGTTCTGATGTACTTCTTGATTTTCATCAAATTCATGAG
>NZ_JACYHC010000969.1:0-864 GCF_017152085.1 Staphylococcus sp. EG-SA-2 | reverse complement strand
TCAGTTATTACGATAGATTTCGAAATCGTATTATGTTTCCTTTGAAAAATGCGCAAGGAAGAATTGTTGGATATTCAGGTCGAACATATACCGGTCAAGAACCAAAATACCTAAATAGTCCTGAAACACCTATCTTTCAAAAAAGAAAGTTGTTATACAACTTAGATAAAGCGCGTAAATCAATTAGAAAATTAGATGAAATCGTATTACTAGAAGGTTTTATGGATGTTATAAAATCTGATACTGCTGGCTTGAAAAACGTTGTTGCAACAATGGGGACACAGTTGTCAGATGAACATATTACTTTTATACGAAAGTTAACATTAAATATAACATTAATGTTTGATGGGGATTTTGCGGGTAGTGAAGCAACACTTAAAACAGGTCAACATTTATTACAGCAAGGGCTAAATGTATTTGTTATACAATTGCCATCAGGCATGGATCCGGATGAATACATTGGTAAGTATGGCAACGACGCATTTACTGCTTTTGTAAAAAATGACAAAAAGTCATTTGCACATTATAAAGTGAGTATATTAAAAGATGAAATTGCACATAATGACCTTTCATATGAACGTTATTTGAAAGAACTAAGTCATGATATTTCGCTTATGAAATCATCGATTTTGCAACAAAAGGCTTTAAATGATGTTGCACCATTTTTCAATGTTAGTCCTGAGCAATTAGCTAACGAAATACAATTCAATCAAGCACCAGCCAATTATTATCCAGATGATGAGTATGGCGGTTATGATGAGTATGGCGGTTATATTGAACCTGAGCCAATTGGTATGGCACAATTTGACAATTTGAGCCGTCAAGAAAAAGCGGAGCGAGCATTTTTAAAACATTTAATGAGAG
>NZ_JACYHC010000968.1:0-864 GCF_017152085.1 Staphylococcus sp. EG-SA-2 | reverse complement strand
GTGAAATTATTTTGTTGTGCTTGGTTTAAGTTAGATGCACCATGTAATGTTGTTAACGCTGGCTGTCTATCTAATGTTAAACCTTGACGTGCTGTATTTAATTGATCCTTAGCTTGGTTTGCCTCTGCCACTTTATCATTGATATTTTGGACAGTTGGGTTGCCATTCAACACTTGATTAATTTCAGTTAACTTTTGACGTGCTGCTTGTAATTTTTGGTTGTATGCATTTAACGAAGCGGTTGTCATACCTGTTGTATCTGTTGGTTGATTAATGCTTTGTTCTAATTGCGTTTTCGCATTTTGAAGCGGCGCTTTATCTGGTGTTAACGCTTGACGTGCATGATCTAAATCAGATTTCGCTTGATTTGCTGCAGACGTATTTGTATTAATTTGATCTACAGTAGGTGAACCTGCTAATACTTGATTGATTTGTTGAACCTTATTACGTGCAGCTGTTAACTTCGCATTGTATGCATTTATAGAGTCTTGTGTCATACCAGTTGTACTTGTTTGCGTATCAATACTATGTTGTAGTTGATTTTTCGCATTTTCTAAAGGTGCTTTATCGACTGTTAAGCCATTGCGCGCTTGATCAAGTGCTGTTTTAGCAGCATTCGCTGCTGTCACGTTTTGACGAATCGTTGCTACATCTGGATGAGATGCTAGTACGCGATCAATTTCTTGAATTTTAGTTCTAGCTGCTGAAAGTTTGTCATTAAATGCAGCAACAGATGCGCTTGTCATACCAGTCGTACTCGTTGGCTGATCAATATCATTTTGCAACTGAGTTTTTGCAGTTTGTAATGGTGCCAAGTCTGGTGTTAATCCAGCAATTGCTTGTTTTAAGCTATTATATTTTTCT
>NZ_JACYHC010000967.1:0-868 GCF_017152085.1 Staphylococcus sp. EG-SA-2 | reverse complement strand
AATATTATTTTACCTGCTTTAATTGGTGTCATTGTAATACTAGTTGGTAATGTTGGCGTCTTTTTTATTTGCAGTATATTGCTATTTTTAGGATTTATTTTTAATGCACTTTTAAAATATACAAATAACAACATGATTGATAGACACTCAAAAGAAGATTTTTCTGAAACTTGGGAATTCTTGAAACAATCTAAAGAAATTCCATTTATCATAATCATCCAATTTGCCTGCATATTGATTAATACTGGCCTTTGGCGTGTTGCATTACCATTGTTTATTTCCAATATATTAAAAGAGGGCGTTGGTGTATATGGACTAGCTACATCATGTTTAGGTATAGCATCTTTATTAATGTCATTGATTATGGGTTTACTATCAGAAAAACGATTAATCTTTAAATTTAGTATTGGTGTTTTAGTTTGGGGGATTGGCTTATCGATAATTAATGTGTTTCCAAGTGTGGCGATACTATATATAGGTGCAACATTAGTGGGACTTGGACAATCTATAGAGGGACTAACAAGATCAGTTGCCATTCAAATAAAAACGCCAAATCATTTGATGGGGAAAGTATTTAGTATCTCATCTACATCGAATTACGCAGCGGATACATTATCTTAGGACTGATAAGTTTAATTATACCTTTACTAAGCTTAAGTAATATATTTATATCAGGAGGTGCAATTATTTCAATGCTTAGCTTAGCTGGGTTAAAGTTTGTTAAGAAGTCTATGCAAACAAAATAGAATTTTAATCAATGCTATTAAGGTGGGAATTGAAATGAAATATAAAATTAGTTTGGCTTATAATTTAGCAATTATAATAGGGTCGCTAATTATATTATGTATACTAATATCTAGAGGTTATG
>NZ_JACYHC010000966.1:0-869 GCF_017152085.1 Staphylococcus sp. EG-SA-2 | reverse complement strand
AATGCTAATCAACCACATGTGCGTCATATGTAACATCATCCATGTAACTAAAATACAAACTAATACCCCTGTCATACCAAACACTGCGCCACGACTTACATGCACAGCGACTTTATCACCATATTGCATACCTGTAATAAACATAGACACTAAAAATACTGCCGGAAACGTTGCAAATATACCGCCAAATTCTTTCCAAGGTAGTGTTACAGATACAATATAACTTAATAATACTGCAAATCCCCCCACAAAAAATTTCATTAATGTTAATTTCATGATGTTCTGCCTCCAAAAATTTATTACTTAATAACTGAATACAACTAATTATCACGCATTTTCCAAACTATAAATGTCTAATACTGAATATTGCGAGGGAAATAACAAACCAACAAACAACTGTGAATATTGCGCCTTTCCGATAACCTTTATGCTTAATATAGAGAGATGTCAAAAATACAGTTAATATACAAGACAGAATACCGACAATTGCTCCAGTACTAAGATTCATCGACATCTCCACTAATTGCGTACCACGATGATCTAAAGCTAATGCGATAATAGCCGCAAGAAAGACTGCCGGCATAGTAGCTATAATACCTCCTAACTTACCACCTACCTTATCAGCAATAATTGAAGCTAATGCAACAGCGATACCACCAATGACAAAATGAAGAATTGCACTTCCAATTGAAAACATCTTCAACGTACCTTTCTATAATTAATTCAATACAAAACGTATCATTCACACAAAGTGTAAAACTTAAATTTTCTACTGTAAAGGCAACTCAAGCGATGTTCATAAAGCTTTCATGATACTTTCATAAACTAGCAATAAAGGGTTCAAATGAAGGTATATCCAGCTCAAATTA
>NZ_JACYHC010000965.1:0-869 GCF_017152085.1 Staphylococcus sp. EG-SA-2 | reverse complement strand
AATATTATTTTACCTGCTTTAATTGGTGTCATTGTAATACTAGTTGGTAATGTTGGCGTCTTTTTTATTTGCAGTATATTGCTATTTTTAGGATTTATTTTTAATGCACTTTTAAAATATACAAATATCAGCATGATTGATAGACACTCAAAAGAAGATTTTTCTGAAACTTGGGAATTCTTGAAAAAATCTAAAGAAATTCCATTTATCATCATCATCCAATTTGCTTGCATATTGATTAATACTGGTCTTTGGCGTGTTGCATTACCATTGTTTATTTCCAATATATTAAAAGAGGGCGTTGGTGTATATGGACTAGCTACATCATGTTTAGGTATAGCGTCTTTATTAATGTCATTGATTATGGGTTTACTGTCAGAAAAACGATTAATCTTTAAATTTAGTATTGGTGTTTTAGTTTGGGGGATTGGCTTATCGATAATTAATGTGTTTCCAAGTGTGGCGATACTATATATAGGTGCAACTTTAGTGGGACTTGGGCAATCTATAGAGGGACTAACAAGATCAGTTGCCATTCAAATAAAGACGCCAAATCATTTGATGGGGAAAGTATTTAGTATCTCATCTACATCGAATTACGCAGCGGATACATTGTCTTTAGGACTTATAAGTTTAATTATACCTTTACTAAGCTTAAGTAATATATTTATATCAGGAGGTGCAATTATTTCAATGCTTAGCTTAGCTGGGTTAAGGTTTGTTAAGAAGTCTATGTAAACATAATAGAATTTTAATCAATGCTATTAAGGTGGGAATTGAAATGAAATATAAAATTAGTTTGGCTTATAATTTAGCAATTATAATAGGGTCGCTAATTATATTATGTATACTAATATCTAGAGGTTATG
>NZ_JACYHC010000964.1:0-870 GCF_017152085.1 Staphylococcus sp. EG-SA-2 | reverse complement strand
CAAAAAACACAATAACGATAAATGTTCCCATTGATCCTACAGCATCGCCGAACATTTTACCTAAGTCTTTTGTATTTTTAATTTCTTTGCTTAAAATCCCATAAACTAATCCAGGTACTAAAAATACAACAAGAATAATTAATCCGACACCGTTAATTAATGGCGCATCGTCTAGTAAGCTGCCTGTTTTAGCATTTCTTAAAAAGCTATGTTCAGGAATGGCTGTAATAATTAATAAAATAATTGTGACTATGAAACTGATATTTGCCCATTTTAAAGCATGAGCTTCTTTGTCAGTAATATGTGAAGACGTTTCTTCATGATCATCATGCATTAAACGATCATCATATTGACCTAACCTAGGAATAATCAGTTTAGTTGTAACTAGCAATATCGTAGGAAGTAATACAACGACACTCGCTGCGATAAAGTACCAGTTCATAGCAACGTTTGTTTTAATAGAATCTGAAACGATACGTGTTGCTGGTTCTGTAAATGAATAGACCAAAGCATCTTGCATACCAACAACTATATTTGCGGCAAAGCCACCTACAGCGGAAGCATATGCCATCGTTAGTCCAGCGATAGGATGATAGCCAATTTTAATAAAAAGCATCGCTGCGAGCGGCGGCAAGATAATTGTCGCAGCATCGCCGGCTGTACTACCTAAAATACCAATTAATATAATAGTCGGTAAAATTAAGAAACGTGGTGCGCGATTCACAACAGAAATCATTAACTTGTCGAAGTATCCTGTTTTCTCTGCAACACCAATACCAATCATCACTGCTAGTACTAAGCCTAATGCTGGGAACTCTGAGAAATTTTTAATCGTATCATTCATTATCATCGTAAATCCATCATGGCTAA
>NZ_JACYHC010000963.1:0-870 GCF_017152085.1 Staphylococcus sp. EG-SA-2 | reverse complement strand
CAAAAAACACAATAACGATAAATGTTCCCATTGATCCTACAGCATCGCCGAACATTTTACCTAAGTCTTTTGTATTTTTAATTTCTTTGCTTAAAATCCCATAAACTAATCCAGGTACTAAAAATACGACAAGAATAATTAATCCGACACCGTTAATTAATGGCGCATCGTCTAGTAAGCTGCCTGTTTTAGCATTTCTTAAAAAACTATGTTCAGGAATAGCTGTAATAATTAATAAAATAATTGTGACTATGAAACTGATATTTGCCCATTTTAAAGCATGTGCTTCTTTGTCAGTAATATGTGAAGATGCTTCTTCATGGTCATCATGCATTAAACTGTCATCATATTTTCCTAATCTAGGAATAATGAGCTTAGTTGTAACTAGCAATATCGTAGGAAGTAATACAACGACACTCGCTGCGATAAAGTACCAGTTCATAGCAACGTTTGTTTTAATAGAATCTGAAACGATACGTGTTGCCGGTTCTGTAAATGAATAGACCAAAGCATCTTGCATACCAACAACTATATTTGCTGCAAATCCTCCAACAGCGGAAGCATATGCCATCGTTAAACCAGCAATAGGGTGATAGCCAATTTTAATAAAAAGCATTGCTGCAAGCGGCGGCAAGATAATTGTCGCAGCATCGCCGGCTGTACTACCTAAAATACCAATTAATATAATAGTCGGTAAAATTAAAAATCGTGGTGCGCGATTCACAACAGAAATCATTAACTTATCGAAGTATCCTGTTTTCTCTGCAACACCAATACCAATCATCACTGCTAGTACTAAGCCTAATGCTGGGAACTCTGAGAAATTTTTAATCGTATCATTCATTATCATCGTAAATCCATCATGGCTAA
>NZ_JACYHC010000962.1:0-872 GCF_017152085.1 Staphylococcus sp. EG-SA-2 | reverse complement strand
CCGTGTCTATTGCACTTGTACTGATATCATTTGCTAACATGTTTAGCACATTCAGATTCAGTTGGGCCTATCGACTCGCAACTGTTATTACATTGATTATTTCAATTTTACAAATACTAAATAGTTTCAACTTATTACACGGTGTTATTTTGAAATGGTTTATGATGTTACCTTTAGCAGATATCGATTTAGCTTGGCTTGTACCATTCATGCTCTTTGCTATTATCGGTTTCATCATCGATGTAGTTATACGTCGTCCGAAACAAGCGACAACTTAATAAATGCTCACTGCCTAGTAATGATTGCCCCCTCGTTACTAGGCTTTTTTATATGAAATTCATGGATTTTCAGCGATACTGTCTGTCTATTGATTATTTTAAAATAATTGATTTACCAAAAAATCCTATCAGTTATTCAAAAATATTAGTTTTTAAAATTAATTTTGTGAAATTATTCACAAATAAGACGATTCATAGTATACTCTGATTAACAAATGAAAAGCGAGGATGTCATTGTGAAGGAGAAACATATTAAATGGGATAAGATTTTTTATGGGGATGACTGGGTAAATAACGTAGTCGAAACAATAAGAACAAAAGATATATTACAAAGCGTTTATTTAAAACGTTATTTATTACGCGCGATGATGGCAGGATTTATTATCGGTATTATTACGGTCTTCGTGCTATCAGTTAAAGCAACACACGAACCAGATTTACCACCAGGTATAGTGAATATGGCTAGCGCCATTACATTCAGCTTTGCGTTAGTACTCATTTTATTTACAAACTCCGAACTACTAACCAGTAACTTCATGTACTTTACTGTAGGCCTGTATTATAAAGTAATTAAACCGACTAGAGTATTGAAAA
>NZ_JACYHC010000961.1:0-11677 GCF_017152085.1 Staphylococcus sp. EG-SA-2 | reverse complement strand
ATCGACTACTGTTGCAGAAGCACAAGGTAATGAACAAAAAGCAAACAATGTTGATGCAGCAATGGACAAATTACGTCAAAGTATTGCAGATAATGCGACAACAAAACAAAACCAAAATTATACTGATGCAAGTCCGAATAAAAAGGATGCGTACAATAATGCTGTCACAACTGCACAAGGTATTATTGATCAAACTACAAACCCTTCATTAGATCCGACTGTTATCAATCAAGCTGCTGGACAAGTAAGCACGTCTAAAAATGCTTTAAATGGTAATGAAAACTTAGAGGCAGCGAAGCAACAAGCAACGCAATCTTTAGGTTCATTAGACAACTTAAATAATGCGCAAAAACAAGCTGTTACTAATCAAATTAATGGCGCGCATACTGTTGATGAAGCAAATCAAATTAAGCAAAATGCGCAAAACTTAAATACTGCGATGGGTAACTTGAAACAAGCGATAGCTGATAAAGATGCTACGAAAGCAACAGTTAACTTCACTGATGCAGATCAAGCAAAACAACAAGCATATAACACTGCAGTTACAAATGCTGAAAATATCATTTCAAAAGCTAATGGTGGTAATGCAACACAAACTGAAGTTGAACAAGCAATCCAACAAGTAAATGCAGCAAAACAAGCATTAAATGGTAATGCCAACGTTCAACATGCAAAAGACGAAGCAACAGCATTAATTAATAACTCTAATGATCTTAACCAAGCACAGAAAGATGCATTAAAACAACAAGTACAAAATGCAACTACTGTAGCTGGTGTAAACAATGTTAAACAAACGGCGCAAGAGTTAAACAATGCGATGACACAATTAAAACAAGGCATTGCAGATAAAGAACAAACAAAAGCTGATGGTAACTTTGTCAATGCAGATTCTGACAAGCAAAATGCATATAATCAAGCAGTAGCGAAAGCTGAAGCATTAATTAGTGGTACGCCTGATGTTGTCGTTACACCTAGCGAAATTACTGCAGCGTTAAATAAAGTTACGCAAGCTAAAAATGATTTAAATGGTAATACAAACTTAGCAACGGCGAAACAAAATGTTCAACATGCTATTGATCAATTGCCAAACTTAAACCAAGCGCAACGTGATGAATACAGCAAACAAATCACGCAAGCAACACTTGTACCAAACGTCAATGCTATTCAACAAGCGGCAACAACGCTTAATGACGCGATGACACAATTGAAACAAGGTATTGCGAATAAAGCACAAATTAAAGGTAGCGAGAACTATCACGATGCTGATACTGACAAGCAAACAGCATATGATAATGCAGTAACAAAAGCAGAAGAATTGTTAAAACAAACAACAAATCCAACAATGGATCCAAATACAATTCAACAAGCATTAACTAAAGTGAATGACACAAATCAAGCACTTAACGGTAATCAAAAATTAGCTGATGCCAAACAAGATGCTAAGACAACACTTGGTACACTAGATCATTTAAATGATGCTCAAAAACAAGCGCTAACAACTCAAGTTGAACAAGCACCAGATATTGCAACAGTTAATAATGTTAAGCAAAATGCTCAAAATCTGAATAATGCTATGACTAACTTAAACAATGCATTACAAGATAAAACTGAGACATTAAATAGCATTAACTTTACTGATGCAGATCAAGCTAAGAAAGATGATTATACTAATGCGGTTTCACATGCAGAAGGTATTTTATCTAAAGCAAATGGCAGCAATGCAAGTCAAACTGAAGTGGAACAAGCGATGCAACGTGTGAACGAAGCGAAACAAGCATTGAATGGTAATGACAATGTACAACGTGCAAAAGATGCAGCGAAACAAGTAATTACAAATGCAAATGATTTAAATCAAGCGCAAAAAGATGCATTAAAACAACAAGTCGATGCTGCGCAAACTGTTGCAAATGTAAACACGATTAAGCAAACAGCACAAGATTTAAATCAAGCAATGACACAATTGAAACAAGGTATTGCAGATAAAGACCAAACTAAAGCAAATGGTAACTTTGTCAATGCTGATACTGATAAGCAAAATGCATATAACAATGCGGTAGCGCATGCTGAACAAATCATTAGTGGTACACCAAATGCAAACGTGGATCCACAACAAGTGGCTCAAGCGTTACAACAAGTGAATCAAGCTAAGGGTGATTTAAACGGTAACCATAACTTACAAGTTGCTAAAGACAATGCAAATACAGCCATTGATCAGTTACCAAACTTAAATCAACCACAAAAAACAGCATTAAAAGACCAAGTGTCGCATGCAGAACTTGTTACAGGTGTTAATGCTATTAAGCAAAATGCTGATGCGTTAAATAATGCAATGGGTACGTTGAAACAACAAATTCAAGCGAATAGTCAAGTACCACAATCAGTTGACTTTACACAAGCGGATCAAGACAAACAACAAGCTTATAACAATGCAGCTAACCAAGCGCAACAAATCGCAAATGGCACACCAACACCTGTATTGGCGCCTGATACAGTAACAAAAGCAGTTACAACTATGAATCAAGCGAAAGATGCATTAAACGGTGATGAAAAATTAGCGCAAGCGAAACAAGATGCTTTAGCAAATCTTGATACGTTACGTGACTTAAATCAACCACAACGTGATGCATTACGAAACCAAATCAATCAAGCACAAGCTTTAGCTACAGTTGAACAAACTAAACAAAATGCACAAAATGTGAATACAGCAATGGGTAACTTGAAACAAGGTATTGCAAATAAAGATACTGTGAAAGCAAGTGAGAACTACCACGATGCTGATGTCGATAAGCAAACAGCATATACAAATGCAGTGTCTCAAGCGGAAGGTATTATCAATCAAACGACAAATCCAACGCTTAACCCAGATGACATTACTCGTGCATTAACTCAAGTGACTGATGCTAAAAATAGCTTAAACGGTGAAGCTAAATTAGCCACTGAAAAGCAAAATGCTAAAGATGCCGTAAGTGGAATGACGCATTTAAACGATGCTCAAAAACAAGCATTAAAAGGTCAAATCGATCAATCGCCTGAAATTGCTACAGTGAACCAAGTTAAACAAACAGCAACGAGCCTAGATCAAGCAATGGATCAATTATCACAAGCTATTAATGATAAAGATCAAATATTAGCGGACGGTAATTACTTAAATGCAGATCCTGACAAACAAAATGCGTATAAACAGGCAGTAGCAAAAGCTGAAGCATTATTGAATAAACAAAGTGGTACTAATGAAGTACAAGCACAAGTTGAAAGCATCACTAATGAAGTGAACGCAGCGAAACAAGCATTAAATGGTAATGACAATTTGGCAAATGCAAAACAACAAGCAAAACAACAATTGGCGAACTTAACACACTTAAATGATGCACAAAAACAATCATTTGAAAGTCAAATTACACAAGCGCCACTTGTTACAGATGTCACTACGATTAATCAAAAAGCACAAACGTTAGATCATGCGATGGAATTATTAAGAAATAGTGTTGCGGATAATCAAACGACATTAGCGTCTGAAGATTATCATGATGCAACTGCGCAAAGACAAAATGACTATAACAAAGCTGTAACAGCTGCTAATAATATCATTAATCAAACTACATCGCCTACGATGAATCCAGATGATGTTAATGGTGCAACGACACAAGTGAATAATACGAAAGTTGCATTAGATGGTGATGAAAACCTTGCAGCAGCTAAACAACAAGCAAACAACAGACTTGATCAATTAGATCATTTGAATAATGCGCAAAAGCAACAGTTACAATCACAAATTACGCAATCATCTGATATTGCTGCAGTTAATGGTCACAAACAAACAGCAGAATCTTTAAATACTGCGATGGGTAACTTAATTAATGCGATTGCAGATCATCAAGCCGTTGAACAACGTGGTAACTTCATCAATGCTGATACTGATAAACAAACTGCTTATAATACAGCGGTAAATGAAGCAGCAGCAATGATTAACAAACAAACTGGTCAAAATGCGAACCAAACAGAAGTAGAACAAGCTATTACTAAAGTTCAAACAACACTTCAAGCGTTAAATGGAGATCATAATTTACAAGTTGCTAAAACAAATGCGACGCAAGCAATTGATGCTTTAACAAGCTTAAATGATCCTCAAAAAACAGCATTAAAAGACCAAGTTACAGCTGCAACTTTAGTAACTGCAGTTCATCAAATTGAACAAAATGCGAATACGCTTAACCAAGCAATGCATGGTTTAAGACAGAGCATTCAAGATAACGCAGCAACTAAAGCAAATAGCAAATATATCAACGAAGATCAACCAGAGCAACAAAACTATGATCAAGCTGTTCAAGCCGCAAATAATATTATCAATGAACAAACTGCAACATTAGATAATAATGCGATTAATCAAGTAGCGGCAACTGTGAATACAACGAAAGCAGCATTACATGGTGATGTGAAATTACAAAATGATAAAGATCATGCTAAACAAACGGTTAGCCAATTAGCACATCTAAACAATGCACAAAAACATATGGAAGATACGTTAATTGATAGTGAAACAACTAGAACAGCAGTTAAGCAAGATTTGACTGAAGTACAAGCATTAGATCAACTTATGGATGCATTACAACAAAGTATTGCTGACAAAGATGCAACACGTGCGAGCAGTGCATATGTCAATGCAGAACCGAATAAAAAACAAGCCTATGATGAAGCAGTTCAAAATGCTGAGTCTATCATTGCAGGATTAAATAATCCAACTATCAATAAAGGTAATGTATCAAGTGCGACTCAAGCAGTAATATCATCTAAAAATGCATTAGATGGTGTTGAACGATTAGCTCAAGATAAGCAAACTGCTGGAAATTCTCTAAATCATTTAGATCAATTAACACCAGCTCAACAACAAGCGCTAGAAAATCAAATTAATAATGCAACAACTCGTGATAAAGTGGCTGAAATCATTGCACAAGCGCAAGCATTAAATGAAGCGATGAAAGCATTAAAAGAAAGTATTAAGGATCAACCACAAACTGAAGCAAGTAGTAAATTTATTAACGAGGATCAAGCGCAAAAAGATGCATATACGCAAGCAGTACAACACGCGAAAGATTTGATTAACAAAACAACTGATCCTACATTAGCTAAATCAATCATTGATCAAGCGACACAGGCAGTGACTGATGCTAAAAACAATTTACATGGTGATCAAAAACTAGCTCAAGATAAGCAACGTGCAACAGAAACGTTAAATAACTTGTCTAACTTGAATACACCACAACGTCAAGCACTTGAAAATCAAATCAATAATGCAGCAACTCGTGGTGAAGTAGCACAAAAATTAACTGAAGCACAAGCACTTAACCAAGCAATGGAAGCTTTACGTAATAGCATTCAAGATCAACAACAAACAGAATCTGGTAGCAAGTTTATTAATGAAGATAAACCGCAAAAAGATGCTTACCAAGCAGCAGTTCAAAATGCAAAAGATTTAATTAACCAAACAGGTAATCCAACGCTTGATAAAGCACAAGTTGAACAATTGACACATGCTTTTAAACAAGCTAAAGATAACCTACACGGTGATCAAAAACTTGCAGACGATAAACAACATGCGGTTACTGATTTAAATCAATTAAATGGTTTGAATAATCCGCAACGTCAAGCACTTGAAAGCCAAATAAACAACGCAGCAACTCGTGGCGAAGTAGCGCAAAAATTAGCTGAAGCAAAAGCGCTTGATCAAGCAATGCAAGCATTACGAAATAGTATTCAAGATCAACAACAAACGGAAGCGGGTAGCAAGTTTATCAATGAAGATAAACCGCAAAAAGATGCTTACCAAGCAGCAGTTCAAAATGCAAAAGATTTAATTAACCAAACAGGTAATCCAACACTCGACAAATCACAAGTAGAACAATTAACACAAGCAGTAACAACTGCAAAAGATAATCTACATGGTGATCCAAAACTTGCTCGTGATCAACAACAAGCAGTAACAACTGTAAATGCATTGCCAAACTTAAATCATGCACAACAACAAACATTAACTGATGCTATAAATGCAGCGCCTACAAGAACAGAGGTTGCACAACATGTTCAAACTGCTACTGAACTTGATCACGCGATGGAAACATTGAAAAATAAAGTTGATCAAGTGAATACAGATAAGGCTCAACCAAATTACACTGAAGCGTCAACTGATAAAAAAGAAGCAGTAGATCAAGCGTTACAAGCTGCACAAAGCATTACAGATCCAACTAATGGTTCAAATGCGAATAAAGACGCTGTAGAACAAGCATTAACTAAGCTTCAAGAAAAAGTGAATGAGTTAAATGGTAATGAGAGAGTCGCTGAAGCTAAAACACAAGCGAAACAAACTATTGACCAATTAACACATTTAAATGCTGATCAAATTGCAACTGCTAAACAAAATATTGATCAAGCGACGAAACTTCAACCAATCGCTGAATTAGTAGATCAAGCAACGCAATTGAACCAATCAATGGATCAATTACAACAAGCAGTTAATGAACATGCTAACGTTGAGCAAACTATAGATTACACACAAGCAGATTCAGATAAGCAAAAGGCTTATAAACAAGCGATTGCTGATGCTGAAAATGTATTGAAACAAAATGCGAATAAGCAACAAGTGGATCAAGCACTTCAAAATATTTTAAATGCAAAACAAGCATTAAATGGTGATGAACGTGTAGCACTTGCTAAAACAAATGGTAAACATGACATCGACCAATTGAATGCATTAAACAATGCTCAACAAGATGGATTTAAAGGTCGCATCGATCAATCAAACGATTTAAATCAAATCCAACAAATTGTAGATGAGGCTAAGGCACTTAATCGTGCAATGGATCAATTGTCACAAGAAATCACTGGCAATGAAGGACGCACGAAAGGTAGCACGAACTATGTCAATGCAGATACACAAGTCAAACAAGTATATGATGAAGCGGTTGATAAAGCGAAACAAGCACTTGATAAATCGTCTGGGCAAAACTTAACTGCAGAACAAGTTATCAAATTAAATGATGCAGTCACTGCAGCTAAGAAAGCATTAAATGGTGAAGAAAGACTTAATAATCGTAAAGCTGAAGCATTACAAAGATTGGATCAATTAACACATCTAAACAATGCTCAAAGACAATTAGCAATCCAACAAATTAATAATGCTGAAACGCTAAATAAAGCATCTCGAGCAATTAATAGAGCAACTAAATTAGATAATGCAATGGGTGCAGTACAACAATATATTGACGAACAGCACCTTGGTGTTATCAGCAGCACAAATTACATCAATGCAGATGACAATTTGAAAGCAAATTATGATAATGCAATTGCGAATGCAGCACATGAGTTAGATAAAGTGCAAGGTAATGCAATTGCAAAAGCTGAAGCAGAGCAATTGAAACAAAATATTATCGATGCTCAAAATGCATTAAATGGAGACCAAAACCTTGCAAATGCCAAAGATAAAGCAAATGCGTTTGTTAATTCGTTAAATGGATTAAATCAACAGCAACAAGATCTTGCACATAAAGCAATTAACAATGCCGATACTGTATCAGATGTAACAGATATTGTTAATAATCAAATTGACTTAAATGATGCAATGGAAACATTGAAACATTTAGTTGACAATGAAATTCCAAATGCAGAGCAAACTGTCAATTACCAAAACGCTGACGATAATGCTAAAACAAACTTCGATGATGCCAAACGTCTAGCAAATACATTGCTAAATAGTGATAACACAAATGTGAATGATATCAATGGCGCAATCCAAGCAGTCAATGATGCAATCCATAATCTTAATGGTGATCAACGACTACAAGATGCTAAAGACAAGGCAATTCAATCAATTAATCAAGCTTTAGCTAATAAGCTAAAAGAAATCGAAGCTTCAAATGCGACGGATCAAGACAAGCTTATTGCGAAAAATAAAGCAGAAGAATTGGCAAACAGCATCATCAACAACATTAATAAAGCAACAAGTAATCAGGCTGTATCTCAAGTTCAAACAGCAGGCAACCACGCGATTGAACAAGTGCATGCTAATGAAATACCAAAAGCAAAAATTGATGCCAATAAAGACGTTGATAAGCAAGTTCAAGCATTAATTGACGAAATTGATCGAAATCCAAATCTAACAGATAAGGAAAAACAAGCACTTAAAGATCGTATTAATCAAATACTTCAACAAGGTCATAACGACATTAACAATGCGCTGACTAAAGAAGAAATTGAACAAGCTAAAGCACAACTTGCGCAAGCATTACAAGACATCAAAGATTTAGTGAAAGCTAAAGAAGATGCGAAACAAGATGTTGATAAACAAGTTCAAGCATTAATTGACGAAATCGATCAAAATCCAAATCTAACAGATAAGGAAAAACAAGCACTTAAAGATCGTATTAATCAAATACTTCAACAAGGTCATAACGGCATTAACAATGCGATGACTAAAGAAGAAATTGAACAAGCCAAAGCACAACTTGCACAAGCATTACAAGACATCAAAGATTTAGTGAAAGCTAAAGAAGATGCGAAAAATGCAATAAAAGCCTTAGCTAATGCGAAGCGTGATCAAATCAATTCAAATCCAGATTTAACACCTGAGCAAAAAGCAAAAGCGCTCAAAGAAATTGACGAAGCTGAAAAACGAGCACTACAAAACGTTGAGAATGCTCAAACTATAGATCAATTAAATCGAGGATTAAACTTAGGTTTAGATGACATTAGAAATACACATGTATGGGAGGTTGATGAACAACCTGCTGTAAATGAAATTTTTGAAGCAACACCTGAGCAAATCCTAGTTAATGGTGAACTCATTGTACATCGTGATGACATCATTACAGAACAAGATATTCTTGCACACATAAACTTAATTGATCAGCTTTCAGCAGAAGTTATTGATACACCATCAACTGCAACGATTTCTGATAGCTTAACAGCAAAAGTTGAAGTTACATTGCTTGATGGATCAAAAGTGATTGTTAATGTTCCTGTAAAAGTTGTAGAAAAAGAATTGTCAGTAGTCAAACAACAGGCAATTGAATCAATCGAAAATGCGGCACAACAAAAGATTGATGAAATCAATAATAGTGTGACATTAACACTGGAACAAAAAGAAGCTGCAATTGCAGAAGTTAATAAGCTTAAACAACAAGCAATTGATCATGTTAACAATGCACCTGATGTTCATTCAGTTGAAGAAATTCAACAACAAGAACAAGCGTATATTGAACAATTTAATCCAGAACAATTTACGATTGAACAAGCAAAATCAAATGCAATTAAATCGATTGAAGATGCAATTCAACATATGATTGATGAAATCAAAGCTCGTACTGATCTAACAGATAAAGAGAAGCAAGAAGCTATTGCTAAGTTAAATCAATTAAAAGAACAAGCAATTCAAGCGATTCAACGTGCGCAAAGCATCAGTGAAATAACTGAGCAATTGGAACAATTTAAAGCTCAAATGAAAGCAGCTAATCCAACAGCAAAAGAACTAGCTAAACGCAAGCAAGAAGCTATTAGTAGAATTAAAGACTTTTCAAATGAAAAAATAAATAGTATTCGAAATAGTGAAATTGGCACAGCTGATGAAAAACAAGCAGCAATGAATCAAATTAACGAAATTGTGCTTGAAACAATTAGAGATATTAATAATGCGCATACATTACAGCAAGTTGAGGCTGCATTGAACAATGGTATTGCTCGAATTTCAGCAGTACAAATTGTAATATCTGATCGTGCTAAACAATCGTCAAGTACTGGAAATGAATCTAATAGCCATTTAACAATTGGTTATGGAACTGCAAATCATCCATTTAACAGTTCGACTATTGGACATAAAAAGAAACTTGATGAAGATGATGACATTGATCCACTTCATATGCGTCACTTTAGTAATAATTTCGGTAATGTTATTAAAAACGCTATTGGTGTGGTGGGTATCTCTGGCTTACTAGCTAGTTTCTGGTTCTTCATTGCCAAACGTCGTCGTAAAGAAGATGAAGAGGAAGAATTAGAAATAAGAGATAATAATAAAGATTCAATAAAAGAGACTTTAGACGATACAAAACATTTACCACTTTTATTTGCGAAACGTCGCAGAAAAGAAGATGAAGAAGATGTTACTGTTGAAGAAAAAGATTCGCTAAATAATGGCGAGTCACTCGATAAAGTTAAACATACGCCGTTCTTCTTACCAAAACGTCGTCGTAAAGAAGATGAAGAAGATGTGGAAGTTACAAATGAAAACACAGATGAAAAAGTGTTGAAAGATAACGAACATTCACCACTCTTATTCGCAAAACGACGCAAAGATAAAGAGGAAGATGTTGAAACAACAACTAGTATTGAATCTAAAGATGAGGACGTTCCTTTATTATTGGCTAAAAAGAAAAATCAAAAAGATAACCAATCCAAAGACAAAAAGTCAGCATCAAAAAATACTTCTAAAAAGGTAGCAGCCAAAAAGAAGAAAAAGAAATCTAAGAAAAATAAAAAATAATTTGTTTCTTTGATAAATAGAGGAGCACCGATTGACATCACATCAGTCGGTGCTCCTTTTATTTATTCTTTTTAATTAATTTATACAATGCCTGTTGAGCGTGTTGATTCGCTTCTTTGTTTTGTTCTCTCGGTATCCATTTAACAAATAATAAATCAAAATCTTTTTCAAATATTTCTATTTGATCAAAATAAGGTTTGAAATTTGCGTTTTTCACATAACCAGCTTCAATGCTATCTGCAATTAGCTTTGAGTCTGTATATAATAGTGCGTTTTGAACATTTAATTCACGTGCATGTTCTAGTGCATAAATACATGCAGCCCATTCTGCAGTGTGGTTATCCATTTCGCCTAACTCATGTGTATATGTATAATGCTGCTTATCTTCTTTGATTACAATGGCACATGTACTTATGCCTGGATTTCCTTTCGTCGCAGCATCAAAATTTATTTTCGCCATAATAAACCTACTTTCTATTCAATACTTAGTTAAAGTTACTATTACTGTAATACAAAATATGTTGGGTAATCCATTAAAAAACACGCATCACTTAAATAAGTAACACGTGTTTAAAATACTCGCTGATTCAAAGATGATTTTCTAATACGTAGTACTGTAATATACTTCCTAAAAAAATCATCTTCAGGCTGGGACATAAATCAATGTTCTATGCTCTACGAAGTTATATTGGCAGTAGTTGACTGAACGAAAATGCGCTTGTAACAAGCTTTTTTCAATTCTAGTCAGGGGCCCCAACACAGAAGCTGACGAAAAGTCAGCTTACAATAATGTGCAAGTTGGGGAGGGGCCCCAACACAGAGAATTTCGAAAAGAAATTCTACAGGCAATGCGAGTTGGGGTGTGGGCCCCAACACAGAAGCTGACGAAAAGTCAGCTTACAATAATGTGCAAGTTGGGGATGGACCCCAACAAAGAGAAATTGTATTCCCAATTTCTACAGACAATGCAAGTTGGGGTGGGACGACGAAATAAATTTTGCGAAAATATCATTTCTGTCCCACTCCCTTAAAACTTATTCTTTTGTGTAGTAAGTGCGTTAATAGCCTTGATCTAACTTATCAATCTTACCTTTACGATAAAATGATTTAGCAATATATCCAAATGGTACATTGAAAACTGTTGAAGCTAAT
>NZ_JACYHC010000960.1:0-872 GCF_017152085.1 Staphylococcus sp. EG-SA-2 | reverse complement strand
AGTATTTCTTATGCATGAGTTTTACTCATGTATTCCTATTTTTAAGTACACATTAGCTGTGGCTAATGTGTAAGAACCACTACATAATAAATCATTAGTGGCTCTTTATCATTTCTGTCCCACTCCCATCTGTCCGATTTTTTGAATTTGAAGATAAAAAAGCATCTAAAACGCATAAGAAGATAACTCTACTTCTTCAAAATTACGTTATAGATGCTTTTTTATTAATTCATATGCATGTCGTGAATTTTCATCATTAAACCGTGTGGGACGTCATCATGTTTAACAATCTCTTGTTTATAAAATGTCTTCCCATCATCTTTAGAAACTAATTTTACAAAGTCTCCTTTTTTCGGTTTGAAATCATTAGATGGTTCTACTTTGATATTATGTTTGACTAATCCATCTTTTTCACTTACAACTTTTTCTGCATTTGTATTACTATTCATATAACCAAAATAAGTCGTTTTTTGACTAGAAAAAATCATTAAACATACAACGGCAATACCAATAACAATCAATGCTATAGATAAACCTAGACCCATTTTTTTACCCATTTATAGACTCCTCCATTTTTCAAAAACACCTATTATCATGAGAACATAATTAATACTAATTTTAGTCACGCATTAGAAACACTTTAGTTTTCGATAGTTTTACGTTCTGTCTTTTTACCCCAGTATTGATAATAAGTACATTCTATATATCCATTAAATAACTTACGTCGCTTCGTTGCTTTACGATCTACTAAATATTCAAATTCTTTATTACTTGTTAAAATGTATGTAGATAAAAATGGATGTTGTTTCATTAGTTTACCAATATAACGGTACATTTCTTCAACTTCTTCACGATCACCAATACGTTCACCA
>NZ_JACYHC010000959.1:0-874 GCF_017152085.1 Staphylococcus sp. EG-SA-2 | reverse complement strand
CCGTGTCTATTGCACTTGTACTGATATCATTTGCTAACATGTTTAGCACATTCAGATTCAGTTGGGCCTATCGACTCGCAACTGTTATTACATTGATTATTTCAATTTTACAAATACTAAATAGTTTTAACTTATTACACGGTGTTATTTTGAAATCGTTTATGATGTTACCTTTAGCAGATATCGATTTAGCTTGGCTTGTACCATTCATGCTCTTTGCTATTATCGGTTTCATAATCGATGTATTTATACGCCGTCCGAAACAAGCTACAACTTAATAGACGCATAATCTCCTAGTAATGATCGTCGCATCATTACTAGGTTTTTTTGTATGAAAATCTGTATTTATTCATTGATACTAACTGACGATTAATTATTTTAAAATAAATGATTTGTTAAAAAATCCTAGCTGTTATTCAAAAATATTAGTTTTTAAAATTAATTTTGTGAAATTATTCACAAATAAGACGATTCATAGTATACTCTGATTAACAAATGAAAAGTGAGGATGTCATTGTGAAGGAGAAACATATTAAATGGGATAAAATATTTTATGGGGACGACTGGGTAAATAACGTAGTCGAAACAATAAGAACAAAAGATATATTACAAAGCGTTTATTTAAAACGTTATTTATTACGCGCGATGATGGCAGGATTTATTATCGGGATTATTACGGTCTTCGTATTATCAGTTAAAGCAACACACGAACCAGATTTACCGCCAGGCATTGTGAATATGGCCAGTGCCATTACATTCAGCTTTGCGTTAGTACTCATTTTATTTACAAACTCCGAACTACTAACCAGTAACTTCATGTACTTTACTGTAGGCCTGTATTATAAAGTAATTAAACCGACTAGAGTATTGAAAA
>NZ_JACYHC010000958.1:0-876 GCF_017152085.1 Staphylococcus sp. EG-SA-2 | reverse complement strand
AAAACAAGTCAAAATTATCTTGATGCATCTGATAGCAACAAAAATAATTACAATACTGCTGTAAATAATGCAAATGGTGTTATTAATGCAACGAACAATCCAAATATGGATGCTAATGCGATTAATGACATGGCAAATCAAGTTAATACAACAAAAGCAGCGTTAAATGGTGCACAAAACTTAGCTCAAGCTAAAACAAATGCGACGAACACAATTAACAACGCGCAACAATTAGATGGTGCTATGGGTCAATTAGAAACATCAATTCGTGATAAAGACACGACGTTACAAAGTCAAAATTATCAAGATGCTGATGATGCTAAACGAACGGCTTATTCTCAAGCAGTAAATGCAGCAGCAACTATTTTAAATAAAACAGCTGGAGGAAATACACCTAAAGCAGATGTCGAAAGAGCAATGCAAGCTGTTACACAAGCCAATACTGCATTAAACGGTATTCAAAACTTAGAACGTGCGAAACAGGCTGCGAACACAGCGATTACAAATGCTTCGGACTTAAATACAAAACAAAAAGAAGCATTGAAAGCACAAGTAACAAGTGCAGGACGCGTATCTGCAGCAAATGGTGTTGAACATACTGCGACTGAATTAAATACTGCGATGACAGCTTTAAAACGTGCCATTGCTGATAAAGCTGACACAAAAGCTAGTGGTAATTATGTCAATGCTGATGCGAATAAACGCCAAGCATATGATGAAAAAGTGACAGCTGCAGAACATATCGTTAGTGGTACACCAACACCAACGTTAACACCATCAGATGTTACAAATGCAGCAACGCAAGTAACGAATGCGAAGACGCAGTTAAACGGTAATCATAATTTAGAAGTAGCGAAACAAAATGCTAACACAGCA
>NZ_JACYHC010000957.1:0-879 GCF_017152085.1 Staphylococcus sp. EG-SA-2 | reverse complement strand
TATAACCTAAACCTTGTTGCACGAATGTATTCGCTACAATTAATGTACCTGCAACACCGTTTAATAAGAAGTTCGAAATCGTTGCACCTGTATATGGTTTATTTTCAAATAATTTAAAATCAATAAGTGGATTATCTACTTTTTTCTCAACATTTAAGAAAATAAAGAATGCTACAATTACGATTGCAATCAAACCAAAGAACCATAATGATGTGTAACCAAGTGCTGCACCTTTAGTAATGACAACGTTTAAACTTAGCAACATAACTACTAGAACAATTAGCCCTGCAACGTCAAATTTATGTGTATTGGTAATTTCTGATTTCGTTTCAGGCGTCCCTTTGATGAGTAACATTGAAAGTACGGCAACGATAATTGAGAAGATGAAAATCCATCTCCAACCCATAGTTGTCGCAACTGCACCACCGAAGAGTGAACAGATACCACTGCCACCCCAAGAACCGATAGACCAATAACTTAAGGCACGCTGACGTTCAGCACCCTGATAATAAGTTTTCATAATGGCCAATGTGGAAGGCATAATACACGCTGCTGATACACCTTGTATAACACGACCTAAAATTAATAATGCCGGTAAATTCGTAATAATAATTAATGCTGAACCAATAATACTTAACAATAAACCGATATTCGTCATTTTCACGCGCCCAATTTTATCTGCTAGACCACCTGCTCCAACGACAAACATACCTGAAAATAGTGCAGTTAGACTGACCGCTATACTAATTGTCCCCATGTCTGCACCAAAACTTTGTTGTAAATTTGGTACAACATTTACAAGTGATTGTGCAAACAACCAAAATGTAATAACACCTAATACAATACCTAAGATTAACTTGTTGCCCCCGCGATACGTTT
>NZ_JACYHC010000956.1:0-879 GCF_017152085.1 Staphylococcus sp. EG-SA-2 | reverse complement strand
ATTGTGTCATACCATCAGTAGTTACTGATTTATTGATTTCTTCATCAAGTTTCGTCTTAGCAGTTCTTAAAGCACTATTATCAGCTAAAGGTACTAATTGATTAATTGCTTGCGTTAATCGCTCATTGACACGATTTACATTTGTTAACGCAGATTGTACCTCTTGCACTGTTCTTATTGGCTTCTGAATGATAGCATTAGCGCTATTTTTAGCACTTGTTAAGTCACTTTGAAGTGCACGAATCGAATTATTGTAAGCAGTAATACTTGCCGGCTTCTTACCAGTCGTTGTACCTGTGCGATTCAATTGTTGCACTGCTTGCTCTAAGGCATGTGTATCTGCAGTTAAATCATGTTTCGCTTGGTTTAATGCTGTTAATGCGTTATCGACACGATGTTTTTCATCTGAAATTTGTTGTGCAGTTGCATCGCCATTGTCAATAACACGTTGAGCTGCAGTTATTTCAGTTTCTGCTTCACGCTTCTTCGCATTATAGTTATCAATACTTTGTTGCGTCATACCAGCAGTTGATGGTACTTGGTTCACAGAACTTTGTAAGTTATTTTTAGACGTTACTAATTGGCTATTATCTTCTTTATTTTGAAGTAATGCTTTAGCTTGATCAATCTTAGTTTGTGCTGCACGAACTTTAGTTAGTGCGTCAGAAACTTGTTGTGGTGTTGCACGCTCATTATTAATCACTTGTTGTGCTTCTGTTTTCGCGGTATTGATTTGTTGTTGCGCATTATGCATTGCATTATTGTACTGCGTAATTGTACCTGGCTTTTTACCTTCAGTGCTTACTGGATCATCTAAATGATTTTTAGCTGTGATTAACTCACGTTTATCCGCTTTTGTGAAAATGGACTCTTGTACTT
>NZ_JACYHC010000955.1:0-879 GCF_017152085.1 Staphylococcus sp. EG-SA-2 | reverse complement strand
TATAACCTAAACCTTGTTGCACGAATGTATTCGCTACAATTAATGTACCTGCAACACCGTTTAATAAGAAGTTCGAAATCGTTGCACCTGTATATGGTTTATTTTCAAATAATTTAAAATCAATAAGCGGATTATCTACTTTTTTCTCAACTTTTAAGAAAATAAAGAATGCTACAATTACGATTGCAATTAAACCAAAGAACCATAATGATGTGTAACCAAGTGCTGCACCTTTAGTAATGACAACGTTTAAACTTAGCAACATAACTACTAGAACAATTAGCCCTGCAACGTCAAATTTATGTGTATTGGTAACTTCTGATTTCGTTTCAGGCGTCCCTTTGATGAGTAACATTGAAAGTACGGCAACGATAATTGAGAAGATGAAAATCCATCTCCAACCCATAGTTGTCGCAACTGCCCCACCGAAGAGTGAACAGATACCACTTCCACCCCAAGAACCGATAGACCAGTAGCTTAAGGCGCGCTGACGTTCAGCACCCTCATAATAAGTTTTCATAATGGCCAATGTGGAAGGCATAATACACGCTGCTGATACGCCTTGTATAATACGACCTAAAATTAATAATGCCGGTAAATTCGTAATAATAATTAATGCTGAACCAATAATACTTAACAATAAACCGATATTCGTCATTTTCACGCGCCCAATTTTATCTGCTAGGCCGCCTGCTCCAACAACAAACATGCCTGAAAATAGTGCGGTTAGACTTACCGCAATACTAATTGTTCCCATGTCTGCACCAAAACTTTGTTGTAAATTTGGTACAACATTTACAAGTGATTGTGCAAACAACCAAAATGTAATAACACCTAATACAATACCTAAGATTAACTTGTTGCCCCCGCGATACGTTT
>NZ_JACYHC010000954.1:0-883 GCF_017152085.1 Staphylococcus sp. EG-SA-2 | reverse complement strand
ACATTTAAATTTACAAGGTCCGGATGGTATCTATTATCGCTTTAATCATATCGAAGTTGAAGATTAGTATATACTTTGAATGGACGAACCATATAATGAATCGTTTTTAATGATCTTTTTATACAAGTTATGAAGGAGGCTGGGACATTAAGTTCTTAGGCAATGTAAAAAGCTGATTTCTATTAATTATTTGATAGAAATCAGCTTTTTTGATATGTATTTTATAATGTACAGCTCGTTGAGCTGCTATTTTCCTTATATTAAGTGCCATTAATACAAAACCTAGCTCTCGTTTAACTTTATTTATTCCTCGAACTGACATTCGAGTGAAACTCAAAATAGCCTACTTTCTTAAATTAACAATATCTATTCTCATAGAATTTGTCCAATTAAGTGTAGACGATTCATGTCTTATTTTTTTAAAGTATTTAAAAGTAAAATTACATGTTAATACGTAGTATTAATGGCGAGACTCCTGAGGGAGCAGTGCCAGTCGAAGACCGAGGCTGAGACGGCACCCTAGGAAGGGACCCATCATCAAAAATTCTATTTATAGAATTTTACAGTAATGTGCCAGATGGGCATAGCGAAGCCATTCAATACGAAGTATTGTATAAATAGAGAACAGCAGTAAGATAATTTTTAATTAGAAAATATCTTACTACTGTCTTTTTAGGGATTTATGTTCCAGCCTGCTTTCCTAATTTTTAATGTCATCTTAAATATGATAAATGAATAATTAAGTTCATATTTAATGTCAAAACATAGTAGTTTATCAAGTATTGAGTGAGTAACATTAGATTTAATGTAATATGCTTACTTTTTTTATTAGCAGGTGTAAGCTATAATATAAAGAGTTGTCTTATGGACGATTGATTGGAGG
>NZ_JACYHC010000953.1:0-884 GCF_017152085.1 Staphylococcus sp. EG-SA-2 | reverse complement strand
TTTCCAATCGTTATTTTCTTCTTTAAGGTAAAAATCAAAGAATGATTTTTGGCGTTCGAGATTTTCTCTAGCGTAGTAACTTTCCCACTCTTTACGTCCATGCACATATAGCCATTTTTCTTCTGATACAGCTTGTTTAAATCCTTCAAAAGAGCCACGGTTGTGCAAACCTTGTGTAGACCAACTAGCACATGTTAGTAGAGGTGTTTTAATTTGTGATAATTGCACTTGATGCTGTTTCCAAAAATCATCGAACAAAGGGTGTTCTTGTTGTGCTTGAATCAAGTCTTCGATATTTGGATTATCTGTCCATCTCGCAAAAATACCTTGAGTCCAGAAACGATAAAAGCCAGTATCCGGTATACCTCCATGAAAGGCTACTTCTCTATACATATCATTTAAGCCTTCCCAAGGAATCATTGCTTTTAAATGTGGTGGATTTAATGATGCGACCCACCATTGAGTCACCGCAAGATAAGAAACACCATTTGTCCCGATATTTCCATTACTCCATGACTGATTTGCTGCCCATTCAATCACTTCGTAATAATCTTCCGCTTCTCTTTTTGACCATGGAGATAAGACGCCTTTTGATTTGTCACTACCGCGTAATGCAACTTTAACTACAACATAATCATTTGGCACCCAAAATCCTGGGTCTGGTGATTCTTCAGGTGTAAAACTAGATGTCGGAATGGCGCCTAATGTTGGCCAAAGGGCACCCATATTGGTGATTTTAGGCTTATTATCTTTACCATAAGTATCTGCAGACATAACTACAGGGAATTTGCCATCTTTATTTGGTCTGAAAATATTAATATATAATTTTTCGCCATCGCGCATTTCCACAGTGACATCTTTTTCCATAATCATTTCTTGATTTC
>NZ_JACYHC010000952.1:0-884 GCF_017152085.1 Staphylococcus sp. EG-SA-2 | reverse complement strand
TTTCCAATCGTTATTTTCTTCTTTAAGGTAAAAATCAAAGAATGATTTTTGGCGTTCGAGATTTTCTCTAGCGTAGTAACTTTCCCACTCTTTACGTCCATGCACATATAGCCATTTTTCTTCTGATGCAGCTTGTTTAAATCCTTCAAAAGAGCCACGGTTGTGCAAACCTTGTGTAGACCAACTAGCACATGTTAGTAGAGGTGTTTTAATTTGTGATAATGGCACTTGACGCTGTTTCCAAAAATCATCGAACAAAGGGTGTTCTTGTTGTGCTTGAATCATGTCTTCGATATTTGGATTATCTGTCCATCTCGCAAAAATACCTTGTATCCAGAAACGATAAAAGCCAGTATCAGGAATACCCCCGTGAAAGGCTACTTCTCTATACATATCATTTAATCCTTCCCAAGGAATCATTGCTTTTAAATGTGGTGGATTTAATGATGCGACCCACCATTGAGTCACCGCAAGATAAGAAACACCATTTGTTCCGATATTTCCATTACTCCATGGCTGTTTTGCTGCCCATTCAATCACTTCGTAATAATCTTCCGCTTCTCTTTTTGACCATGGAGATAAGACGCCTTTGGATTTGTCACTACCGCGTAATGCAACTTTAACTACAACATAATCGTTTGGTACCCAAAATCCTGGGTCTGGTGATTCTTCAGGTGTAAAACTAGATGTCGGAATGGCGCCTAATGTTGGCCAAAGGGCACCCATATTGGTGATTTTAGGCTTATTATCTTTACCGTAAGTATCTGCAGACATAACTACAGGGAATTTGCCATCTTTATTTGGTCTGAAAATATTAATATATAATTTTTCGCCATCGCGCATTTCCACAGTGACATCTTTTTCCATAATCATTTCTTGATTTC
>NZ_JACYHC010000951.1:0-884 GCF_017152085.1 Staphylococcus sp. EG-SA-2 | reverse complement strand
CGCCACTACCTACAACATTCGTAGCTTTAACTTTTAGACCGAAGTTATCCATAAAAAATTGTTCGCCACGTTTAGCAATTTTATCTTTATGCTTCTTCGCAAATTCAATCGCATCTTTTTCTGCAGGTGGTTGGAAGCCTTGACCTACATATTTTGAAGCTTCCATTTCTTCTGGTACTGATTTTGTTTCTTTATTAGATTCGTTATTGGTAGTTGAACATCCTGATAGTATTATCGTTGCTATTAAGATTAGTTTAATTCTTTTAAACATAGCTCATCTCCCATTTATGTGTTTGTTTAGAATATTAAAAGCAATTTTTTAAAATTTTATTCACCTTTACTGTGCACCCCATATTCTATTGGACGATTATCATCATAAAAGGCTTTTTTAGTATTAATAGTAGGCTTACCTATTTGAATTGTAATTGTAGATTTATCTGGTTTATTTTTTAAATTATATAATTTATCACTTAGTTCAATTACATCATCTTCTGTATTGTCATTAGTAAAATTTTTCTTTGTACTAAACAGTGTCGCTACTGCATCTGTATCAGCGGCATAATTCACTTCTTTTCTTGCTCGTTCCATTCCTTCTTTGAATTCCTTATCATTTTTTTGAATCAAAGGTTCATAATACTTTCGATATTCTTTTAAACTTCTAGAAGAGTATGTAATATAAAAATATTCATTTTTATATCCAACGTTTTGTGTCTTATTAATTGCTTCTTTAGTAAAACCTGTATATTGATATTTCTTTTCATTTTCTTTGAAAAATTTATATAAGTTATCATACTTTTCTTTTTGCGCTCGATATTCAAAGCCACTCAGCACTGTACCC
The DNA here is from genome assembly GCF_017152085.1 of Staphylococcus sp. EG-SA-2. Taxonomy (NCBI): domain Bacteria; kingdom Bacillati; phylum Bacillota; class Bacilli; order Caryophanales; family Staphylococcaceae; genus Staphylococcus; species Staphylococcus sp. EG-SA-2. Next base: position 46 of record NZ_JACYHC010000951.1, on the reverse strand, counting down.
ACCATCATACTCATATCATCACCGTTGTCATTACTACGCATTGATC
>NZ_JACYHC010000950.1:0-11687 GCF_017152085.1 Staphylococcus sp. EG-SA-2 | reverse complement strand
AGGCCGGTAATTGATGTTATTGAGGAAAGAATTCCAAATACAATATTACTCGGTGCTATGTCATTAATTATTACTTATATTATCTCATTTGCTTTAGGAATAACGTCAGGTAGATATTCTTACAGTTTGACTGATTATACTGTGCAAATATTTAATTATTTGATGTTAGCTATTCCATCTTTTATTGCGGGAGTATTTGCAATTTTTATTTTTTCTTTTGAATTACAATGGTTTCCGTTTCAAGGTTCTGTTGATATTAACCTTAAAGAAGGTACTTTTGAATATTATATGAGTAAAATTTATCATACATTTTTGCCTGCATTAACTTTAGGATTATTATCTACTGCTGGTTATATTCAATATTTACGTAATGATATTATTGAAAATTCTAAAAAAGATTATGTATTGACGGCAAGGTCAAAAGGATTATCTATGAATAAAATTTATAATAAACATATATTGAGAAATTCTTTAATACCTATTATTACATTTTTAGGTGCTGATATTGTAAGTATTTTAGGTGGAGCTGTGATTACTGAGACTATCTTTTCATATAACGGTATCGGTAAATTATTTTTAGAATCGGTAATAGGTCAAGACTATCCATTAATGATGGCATTAACGTTATTTTTCTCATTTTTAGGTTTATTGGGTAATTTGATTTCTGATATTACTTATGGATTTATAGATCCAAGAATTAGAAGTAACTAGGGGGGATTGGAATGCAAAATAAGTCAAAATCGCCTTTTAAAATTGCATTGTCTAGATTTATTCATAATAAAATTGCAATGTTATCGATTATTTTTTTATTAATCATAACTATTGTATCAATTATAGCGCCATTAATAGCTCCTTTTCCAGTGAACCAACAAGATTTATTAAATATAAAAGGTGAAATGACAGCACAAAACATTCTTGGTACAGACTCTGGTGGTAGGGATAACTTTAGTCGTTTGTTATATGCAGGTCGTATTTCATTATCCATTGGAATTACATCTACAATAGGAATGCTTTTGATTGGAATTACAGTTGGAGTGATTTCTGGTTATTTTGGAGGTATTGTTGATACATTATTAATGAGAATAACCGAATTTGTTATGTTATTTCCATTTTTAATATTTGCAATTGTATTAAATGCTGCACTTGGAGATAAAATTAAAAATCCTTATGGATCTGCCATAATTCTTGTTCTAGTTATTATCGTATTAAGTTGGGGAGGTATTGCAAGACTTGTTCGTGGTAAAGTACTTCAAGAAAAAGAAAATGAATACTTTTTGGCAGCAAAATCAATTGGTACACCCACATATAAAATTATTTTGAAACATCTTTTGCCGAATATATTAAGTGTAGTTATCGTACAAGCAACATTGTTATTTGCCGGTATGATTGTAGTGGAATCAGGATTGAGCTTTTTAGGATTCGGAATTAGTAAAGCAATACCATCTTGGGGTAATATGTTGAGTGATGCTCAAGAAGGGGATGTTATAAGTGGTAAACCGTGGATATGGATGCCACCTGCTATAATGATTACATTAACTATATTAAGTATAAACTTTGTAGGGGAAGGGCTTAAAGATGCTTTTAATCCTAGAGGTAGACGTTAAATAATAAAAGAGGCACTAGTTAATTCTAGTACCTCTTTATTTTATCTCTTACGTCCTAATCCCATCGCTTTTTCCATTTTTTTGACAGTTTTAAATGAAACTTTGTGTGCTTTATCTCTACCTTGATCTAAAATATCATCAAGTTTATCTGAGTTATAGAAACTTTCGTATTTTTCTTGGAATTCTACTAAAAATGCTTTAACTATTTCAGCAAGGTCACCTTTAAATTTACCATAACCTTCTCCTTCATATTTTGCCTCAATATCTTTAATTGGCATGTCGGTTAATCCAGCGTATATTGAAATTAAATTTGTTATACCTGGCTTGTTGTCACGATCAAATTTAATAATACCATCTGAATCAGTTACTGCGCTTTTAATTTTTTTAGCTGCAACATTCGGCTCGTCCAATAATGAAATGAAGTTTTTAGCATTATCATCACTCTTACTCATTTTTCTTGTTGGGTCTTGTAAACTCATGACACGTCCACCAACTTTAGGCATACGAATTTCAGGTTTCACAAGCACATCATTATAGCGACTATTAAATCTATCTACAAGGTTACGAGTCAATTCGATATGCTGCTTTTGGTCATCTCCAACTGGAACGATATTAGTATTGTAAAGAACAATATCAGCTGCCATTAAAGGTGGATATGTTAATAGACCAGCTGGTATACCTTCAACTGCTTTCTGAGCTTTATCTTTGTATTGCGTCATACGCTCTAATTCTCCAACAGAAGCAATCGTAGTTAACATCCATCCTGCTTGTACGTGTGCAGGGACTTCAGATTGTATGAACAATGTTGCTTTGTCTGGATCTATACCAGAAGCTAAATAAATCGCTGCTAATTGTCTGGTCTGTTTACGTAATTTTAAACGATCTTGTGGCATTGTAATTGCATGTTGATCTACGATACAGAAATAACAATCATAGTCATTTTGCACATCAACAAATTGTTTTAGTGCGCCAATATAATTTCCAATAGTAGGAATTCCACTAGGTTGGATGCCTGAAAATAATGTCTCCATTTAAATGCCTACTTTCTTAGTAATATTTTAATAATTATCATTATAACAGTATTTCTTAAAAATGTAAGATGTGTTAGAATATACGTATAACTTACTACTAACAAAGGATTAATAATCTTTTTTATAAGTGTAGAAACTTATCTGAAAAATTAGGTTTTTCTCATTTAATTTTAATGTTAGATAGTTATAATAAATAGTAACGATTAAGAATTTTAGAAAAAAATGTTTTTTCTTGATCTATAACTAAATTTTAAGCAATGAATTTTATTCATTCAAATAGGAGAGTGAGATGTATGGTAACATTATTTACTTCACCAAGTTGCACATCTTGCCGTAAAGCGAAAGCATGGTTACAAGAACATGACATTCCGTATACGGAGCGTAATATTTTTTCTGAACATTTAACAATTGATGAAATTAAGCAAATATTAAAAATGACTGAAGACGGTACTGATGAAATCATTTCTACACGTTCTAAAACATACCAAAAATTAAATGTTGATATTGATTCACTACCATTACAAGACTTATATTCAATCATTCAAGATAATCCTGGCTTATTACGTCGTCCAATTATTTTAGATAATAAACGACTACAAGTTGGTTATAATGAGGACGAGATTCGACGTTTCTTACCTAGAAAAGTTCGTACGTTCCAATTACAAGAAGCACAACGTATGGTTGACTAATAACCATTTAACTATGTGTCATACTTTACTAAAAGATATGTCAAGCAACACTATTTCTATAGTGTTGCTTTTTTGGTTTTAATTTTACAATAATTGCTTAGTATCTTTTAAATCAAATGTGCAATTGTTAATATAGCTCTATATTAGAGTGTTTTGGATGAAACATTTGCTATGATAAGGTAAAATTAAATTAAGAAAGTGCTTTAATGCTTTAACTGTATAAATCATTTAAATAGTTTTGCTACAACGAATATGTTATTATAAGTTACCAAAATATTTTAGAGAAAGAAATCAAACAAATAAATTGTATTTTGTTTGATGCTTTAATACAATGTGGATACTATTCATCGACTGTAAGGAGTGAGATGATATGAGAATAGAACGAGTAGATGATACAACTGTAAAATTGTTTATAACATATAGCGATATCGAGGCCCGTGGATTTAGTCGTGAAGATTTATGGACAAATCGCAAACGTGGCGAAGAATTCTTTTGGTCAATGATGGATGAAATTAACGAAGAAGAAGATTTTGTTGTAGAAGGTCCATTATGGATTCAAGTACATGCCTTTGAAAAAGGTGTCGAAGTCACAATTTCTAAATCTAAAAATGAAGATATGATGAATATGTCTGATGATGATGCAACTGATCAATTTGATGAACAAGTTCAAGAATTGTTAGCTCAAACATTAGAAGGTGAAGATCAATTAGAAGAATTATTCGAGCAACGAACAAAAGAAAAAGAAGCTCAAGGTTCTAAACGTCAAAAGTCTTCAGCACGTAAAAATACAAGAACAATCATTGTGAAATTTAACGATTTAGAAGATGTTATTAATTATGCATATCATAGCAATCCAATAACTACAGAGTTTGAAGATTTGTTATATATGGTTGATGGTACTTATTATTATGCTGTACATTTTGATAGTCATGTTGATCAAGAAGTCATTAATGATAGTTACAGTCAATTGCTTGAATTTGCATATCCAACAGACAGAACAGAAGTTTATTTAAATGACTATGCTAAAATAATTATGAGTCATAACGTAACAGCTCAAGTTCGACGTTATTTTCCAGAGACAACTGAATAACGATATTAATTAAGCAACGCACTATGAAAGGAGACTCTTTGGAGTCTCTTTTTTTATTGATTTCAAAAGCTGAAAAAGTAATAGTAGTTAAACTTACGTGTAATATTTTGAGGTGAAGATATGTTAGTAGCTTTAAATGAAGAAAAGGAACGTGTGTTAGCAACTACTGCATTGAGAAAGACACAATATTTTTGTCCGGTGTGTGGCAAGCAAGTTATTTTAAAGCGTGGGCTCAAAGTAATTAGTCATTTTGCACATAAACATTTAGCGGAACAAAAATGTTTTAATAATGAAACGATTAAACATTATAAAAGTAAATTGATTTTAGCACAGATGATACAGCAACAAGGATGTAAAGTAGAGATAGAGCCATTTTTAAAAGAAATAAAACAAATTCCGGATATTTTGATTAATAATAAATATGTTATTGAGCTACAGTATTCGCCAATTCCTTATAAACAGATTCTTCAACGAACGGAAGGTTTAAAGAAAATGGGATATAAAGTAAGTTGGTTATTAAATGATGTTGATTATTGTCATAATAAAGTGAAGTTCAATCATTTTCATAGTTTGTTTATTAATCCAATCACTCGAAAACTTCATACGTTCAATTTAGAGAAAAAACAAATAATGATGTTTCAACAAATACAATATTTAGGCGGGCACAAATATGTCGCTGAAAAAAGGAATGCCAAAATTATTGAGTTGTTTAATGAGGCGCCTTGTGATTATCATGCTGTTTATAAATTATCAAAGTTCGCAATTAATCAATATATCAAATATTGTCGCTGGCAAAATTCTGTTTTAGAACCCACTTTAAGTGCAATGTATCAATTACAGTTAACTGATCAAGAAGTAGTGTACAATTATGGTTATATTTTTCCAGAGCAAATTTATATTGAAAATCATCCAATTGAGTGGCAATTACAAGTTGATTTATGGTTAAAGAATGGAAAAAGCAAATTAGTAAATGACAATCTTAATTATTTTAAACTGAAAAAATTTATTGTTGCTCTAGAAAGTAAAACAGCAATTATAGAAAAACTTATTAACAATTATTTAAATATTTGTTCAGATAGAGGTAATGACGTGCAAATTTTGTTCTAAAATGAGAAAATTATATCAATTATATTTTATTAGGAGGTTTACTACATATGAGTCAACAATTATCGAGAGAAGAACAGGAACGTAAATATCCTGAATATACATGGGACTTAACAACAATTTTCAAAGATGATGAAGCTTTTGAGGCTGCATTTAAAGAAGTTGAAAATGAGTTAGGCAAAGAAGAACAATTTAAAGGACACATTGGTGATAGTGCTGAGACATTATACAATGCGTTAGAATTAGAAGATACATTAGGTACTAAATTAGAAAAAGTATATGTATACGCGCACCTAAAACAAGACCAAGACACAACGAACGACAAGTATACTGGTATGGAGTCAAGAGCACATCAATTAATTATTAAATTTAGCTCGGCATGGAGTTTCTTAGTGCCAGAGATTTTACAAATTGATGAAGATAAAATTCAATCATTTGTAAATTCATATGATAAATTACAAAAATTCGCATTTGATTTGAAGTTGATTAATGAAAAACGTCCTCATATTTTAGATGCTGAAACTGAAAAGTTATTAACAGAAGCGCAGGACGCGTTATCAACGCCATCAAATGTATACGGTATGTTTAGCAACGCTGATTTAGTATTTGAAGATGCGATTGATAAAGATAGAAATGCACACCCGTTAACACAAGGTACATTTATTAAGTATTTAGAATCAGATGATCGCAAACTAAGAGAAAGTGCTTTTAGAAATGTATATAAAGCATATGGTGCTCATAATAATACGCTTGGCGCTACGCTAGCAGGTGAAGTGAAGAAAAATGTATTTAATGCTCGTACACACAATTACAAAACTGCAAGAGAAAAAGCATTAAGTAATAATCATATTCCAGAAAATGTATATGACAATCTAGTAAAAACTGTACATAAATATTTACCATTGCTACATAGATATACTGAATTGCGCAAAGAATTGCTAGGTTTAGATGACTTGAAAATGTATGATTTATATACACCATTAATTAAAGATATTAAGTTTGAAATGCCTTATGAAGAAGCTAAAGAGTGGATGTTAAAAGCTTTAGAACCAATGGGTGAAGAATATTTAAATGTAGTTAAAGAAGGCTTAAACAATCGTTGGGTCGATGTCTATGAGAATAAAGGTAAACGTTCAGGTGGCTATTCATCAGGTGCACATTTAACTAATCCATTTATTCTACTTAACTGGTCTAATACTATTTCAGACTTATACACATTAGTTCATGAATTTGGGCATTCAGCACATAGTTACTTCAGTAGAAAATTCCAACCGTCAAATTCTAGTGACTACACTATTTTTGTCGCTGAAGTTGCATCAACTTGTAACGAAGCACTTTTAAGTGATTATATGGATAAACATCTTGATGATGAAAAACGCTTATTATTATTAAACCAAGAATTAGAACGTTTCAGAGCTACATTATTCCGACAAACAATGTTCGCAGAATTTGAGCATAAAATTCATGCAATTGAAGAAGCAGGTGAACCATTAACGCCAACTAGAATGAATGAAGAATATGCCAAATTAAATAAATTATACTTCGGTGATTCTGTAGAAACTGATGAAGATATTAGTAAGGAATGGTCACGTATTCCACACTTCTATATGAATTATTATGTATATCAATACGCAACTGGTTACAGTGCAGCTCAAAGCTTAAGTCATCAAATTTTAACAGAAGGTAAGCCAGCAGTAGATAGATATATTAATGAATTCTTGAAAAAAGGTAGCTCAAATTATCCAATTGAGATATTAAAAAATGCTGGTGTAGATATGACAACACCTGAACCAATTGAACAAGCTTGTGAAGTTTTTGAACAAAAATTGAACGCTTTTGAAAAATTAATGAAAGCTTAGTACTATTGTATTCGCTTACATTATGAACAGATTGTGACAATTTAAATTAAGTACTATTAAAAGGTTGAAATGGTAGAGATAGCATGTTATATTATGAACATGAAATTAATCACATAACAAACATACCCCTTTGTTTGAAGTGAAAAATTTCTCCCATCCCCTTTGTTTAGCGTCGTGTATTCAGACACGACGTTTTTTTATGTTCTTTTTTAATAAGAGGGAAGTGAAGTTGTATAAAAATGTATTAAATATGCACTTTTTATACATTAACGATTAATATAAGTCTATTATGTACCAAATTTATAATTTGTATAATTTTCGAACTGGTTAAATTCGGAAAATATCACTAATATATTTAGATCGATGTGTAACATTACGTTCTAATAATTTAATGTTGCAAAATTAAGAGTCAGTAAAAAGACCTCGTTACATTTATGGTGTACGAGGTCTTTAATTTATTTATTTTGATTTGATTTTAGGCATTTTAGATTTCCAGAAATCGCCGTCTGGATATTTAAGTTTTTCAATTTTTTGTTGAATGGCTAACTTCTTTAACTCTTTGTTTAAAAGTTTTTCTGGCCATTCATAAATAGTAAGTAATTCTTCCATCGTTACAAGTTGTTGTTGCTGTATATAAGTTTCTAATTTAGGAGGAAGATTCTTTTCGATAGGTTTACCCATCAATTCATTAATTATATAAGTATAGATGTGATATGGGTATAATCCTTCGACTTTTAAACCTTCTTCATGAACATCTTCACTAAAGAAAACGAGAGAAGGGGCTTGTTCGATTTCCATTTCTCTTGCAATATGCAAATCAATTTTCAAGCTTTCGGTTAGTTTACTTTTTTGTAAGTCGTCTTTAAATACTTCTAAATCAATACCTGCATTTTGAATACAGTCACAAATCATTGATTCTGTAATAATATCTCTTTTAGGTATGATTTCATTTTGCATTAAATGTATAAATCGTTCGGCACGTACACGACCTTGTAACTCAGCTGCTTTATAAGCTAGGGCGATGTTATCAAAGTTGGATGTACTTTGAGCTTGGCATTTCGTTAATACTTTTAACGAAGGATTTAATATATGTCTGATACGTATATATTGATTATATTCAATTCTTAATTTGGATAAGATTGCTGATAATTTGAAGCAATCGGAGCTAAATGGATCGAAAAATGAATAAATTTCGATTTTACTTACAGGTGATAGATTAATATCTTCACGACTCTTATTTTCCATTATTCGTAATTCTCCAGCCATGTTTATTCACCTACAATTAATTTTAGGAATTCACCATATGATTAGCAGTTAATCTTAAGCGCTCAAATAAATAATCTCCAACACCTTGTGGAAACGCAGCGCGATTAATTGCTGTCTGCATATTTTCTAACCATGCATCTCTTTCAAATTCAGTGATTGTAAAATCCATATGTCTTTTTCTTAGCATAGGATGTCCGTGTTCTTCGGTATAAATGTTTGGACCGCCCAAAAACTGTGTTAAAAATTGTTTTTGTTTACGACTTGTTTCTGCAAAATCTCCTGGAAACAGGTGATTAAGTCGTTCATCTTTTTCTACAAGGGTGTAAAAATAATCAATCATATCGTATAACGCTTCTTTACCAATGATGTCATATGGTGTTGTTGTCATTTAATCACCCATTTTCAAAAATTTACTATTACGAACTTAAGTTAATATATAACTAATATAACATGATTTTAAACATTTGAAAGAAATATGCATATTTGCCAATTTAATTTATATTGTTTGAAAGTGTTTCTTTTTTCTTGAAAAAACGTTGAACTTTATTTAAAGGTTGATGATGTTCGAGGTTTAGTTCGTTTAATAAAGATTGGAACTTTTGTAAACCTTGATTATAGTCTTTAACTTCGAACTCTAACTCATAATCCGCAGTATCGAAATACTCACTTTTATCTAAAACGAGTAAATCACCTTTATATTTAGTTTCTTGGCGATATGTCGTTAATGCACCAAGTATTGATAAAGTTGTATCTTTTACACCAAACTGTTCAACTATAATTTGACGAATGTCATCTGGAAGATTGTCGTTTGAAATAATCAAGTTCATCTCTGGTTTAATGTCGACGATATAGTTGTATTCTAATAGACCAACCTTTGCTGGTGTCTTTAAAGTCATTTCATATTGATTGTCTTTAACTCTTATGCGTAGTGCAGAGCGATGTTCCTTTAATTTGAAATCGGGTGTATCAATATAGTAATTGACTTGCTTAAAAAGCACACTGTCTTTAAAATATTTCTCTTGCAATTTATTATAGATTGATGCAGTTATCATTTGTTTAAATTCTATTTCATGATTTGTTGCCATGATATGTATACACCTCGTATCAAATTCAATTTATCTTAACTATATTATGAATGACAAAGTTGAATTTTAAAAGCAATTTCCTTTATCTATTATCAATGTTAATTTGACCATTAAAAATAGTGTTCGTAAGTGTTTTGTATTATTGAATTGTGTTAAAATGTTATGGAATAAGAGGAGGATTAAGCATGCGTTTATATATTAATGAAATTAAAATTAAAGATGACATACTTTATTGTTATACAGAAGATTCTATTAAAGGATTATCTGAAGTAGGACAAATGCTCGTTGATAGTGATAATTATGCCTTTGCGTATACATTAGATGATGGTAAAGCGTATGCTTATCTCATTTTCGTACAAGAAACATGGACGATGTTGCATGAAAACATGACTAAAAAAATTATTATCAATGATGAACTAGAATTGACTGAATTCCACCAAGAACTTACTTATATTTTAGACAACATAAAAGGGAATAATAATTATGGTAAGGAATTTGTTGCAACCGTTGAAGAAACATTCGACATTGAATAAAGCGGGGTGAAGCACTATGAATCAATGGGATCAGTTCTTAACACCTTATAAGCAAGCGGTTGATGAGTTGAAAGTGAAACTTAAAGGCATGCGCAAACAATATGAAGTTGGTGAACAAGCGTCGCCAATAGAATTTGTTACTGGTCGTGTTAAACCGATCGCTAGTATTATAGATAAGGCAAACAAACGACAAATACCATTTGATAGGTTAAGAGAAGAAATGTACGATATCGCTGGTTTAAGAATGATGTGCCAATTTGTAGAAGATATTGATGTTGTCGTCAATATTTTAAGACAAAGAAAAGATTTTAAAGTAATTGAAGAACGAGATTATATTCGTAACACTAAAGAAAGTGGTTACCGCTCGTATCATGTCATTATTGAATATCCAATTGAAACATTACAAGGCCAAAAATTTATATTGGCTGAGATTCAGATTCGTACATTAGCAATGAATTTCTGGGCAACGATTGAACATACTTTACGATATAAATATGATGGTGCTTATCCGGATGAAATTCAACATCGTTTGGAAAGAGCGGCAGAAGCAGCGTATTTACTTGATGAAGAGATGTCTGAAATTAAAGATGAAATTCAGGAAGCTCAAAAATATTACACGCAAAAACGTTCTAAAAAACATGAAAATGATTAACGAGGTGTTATAAATCATGCGTTATACAATTTTAACTAAAGGTGACTCCAAGTCTAATGCCTTAAAGCATAAAATGATGAACTATATGAAAGATTTTCGCATGATTGAGGATAGTGAAAATCCTGAAATTGTTATTTCAGTTGGTGGTGATGGTACATTACTACAAGCATTCCATCAGTATAGCCACATGTTATCAAAAGTGGCATTTGTTGGAGTTCATACAGGTCATTTAGGATTTTATGCGGATTGGTTACCTCATGAAGTTGAAAAATTAATCATCGAAATTAATAATTCAGAGTTTCAGGTCATTGAATATCCATTGCTTGAAATTATTATGAGATACAACGACAACGGCTATGAAACAAGGTATTTAGCATTAAATGAAGCAACGATGAAAACTGAAAATGGCTCAACACTTGTTGTGGATGTTAACTTAAGAGGGAAACACTTTGAGCGATTTAGAGGCGATGGATTATGTGTATCAACACCTTCGGGTTCAACGGCTTATAACAAAGCGCTAGGTGGCGCACTGATACATCCTTCACTTGAAGCAATGCAAATTACAGAAATTGCCTCAATAAATAATCGTGTGTTTAGAACGGTAGGATCACCACTTGTATTACCAAAGCATCATACATGTTTAATATCACCAGTTAATCATGATACCATTAGAATGACGATAGATCATGTTAGTATCAAACATAAAAATGTTAATTCAATACAATACCGTGTAGCAAATGAAAAAGTGAGGTTTGCACGTTTTAGACCATTCCC
>NZ_JACYHC010000949.1:0-888 GCF_017152085.1 Staphylococcus sp. EG-SA-2 | reverse complement strand
TATTTGTATATTTTAAAAGTGCATTAAAAATAAATCCTAAAAATAGCAATATACTGCAAATAAAAAAGACGCCAACATTACCAACTAGTATTACAATGACACCAATTAAAGCAGGTAAAATAATATTTGAGCCTCTTTGCAAACTATCGATTAACGCATTACTTGTTGCTAAATGCTCCTCATCAATAATTTCAGGAAGAATTGCCCTAAACGCAGGATCCGTATAGCAGTTAATAATGGTGATAGCTGTAGATATGGTTAGAAGCGTCAGATAATTTAAATTTGATGTTATTGCAAGTAAAGGAATAATTATTATAATCAAACTTAGTATAAGATCAGATAGATAAAGTATTTTCTTTTTATTATGTTTATCAGAATATGCGCCACCGAAAATACCAAATATAATAAATGGAAGTGTTTGACTCATAACCATCATTGATAATTTTAAAGATGATTGGTTTGTCAATTCAACAGTAAACCAAATTATTTGTAACGAAAACAGCACAAAGCAACTCCGACGTAAGAAATTACCAATCAATAAATATGTAAAGTTTCTATTTTTCAAAACTTCTAAGTACAACATATTTATCACCTCTCATAAAAATAATTGAATGCATCCACCAGCCTTTTTTAGACCTTCTTCTAAACTCTCTTTATCCAAAGCGCAATTAATTCTAATAAAATTAAGTCAGTTAAATATCAATTATTTCGAAATATACATACTACTTGAAACACCATACATACCCCCCAAAATGACTACTCAGAGGTTATATTCTACTAATTATGATTATATTAAATATGAAAATATTATCAAAAAATCAAATTTATAACAAAAATACACCCCTTAAAGTTAGGTCTTTCAATCCAACTTTTGGGGTGTATATCATT
>NZ_JACYHC010000948.1:0-890 GCF_017152085.1 Staphylococcus sp. EG-SA-2 | reverse complement strand
CGCTTTACGTCTTCTTTTGTAATTTGCTCTAATGTGTCTAACGCCCTATTCATTCCGACAAAGACATTGAGCGATTGTTTCGTTCGATCCATATCATCACCAACTTTTTAATTTATTTCGATTTCGAGATAAATTATATAGCTAAATGAATTTAATGTCAAGATACGTGTTTTCATCTTCATTTCAAACTGCGCTTAATAAAAACGACTACATAAATGTGGCAATGTCGTCACATGACTGTCATGCACCTTTGACTTCGTTTAAGTTAAAATAGAATAGGGAAATACTATAATCAATCATGATAGGAGTTGATATGTATGAGTAACCTTGAAATTAAACAAGGCGAGAACAAATTCTATATTGGTGATGATGAAAATCATGCTTTAGCTGAAATCACATACCGTTTTGTGGATAATAATGAAATTAACATTGATCATACAGGCGTATCTGATGAACTCGGTGGTCAAGGTGTTGGCAAAAAACTAGTTAAAGCAGTTGTTGAACATGCTCGCGAAAATCATTTAAAAATCATTGCCTCGTGTTCATTTGCCAAACATATGTTAGAAAAAGAAGATTCATATCAAGATGTATATCTTGGTTAAATAAATTTTGCGATGGTGCAACTGTGCCATCGCTTTTTATTTGTACGAATCAATATAAAATTGCAAAACGACAAGTTATTTTGCATTTCAAACTTTATGCTATCAATTCATTTTCTTTTCTGGTATACTTTTTATACTAACTTATAGAAAAATAGAAAACAAGGCGATGCATAATGGCATTTCACGATAAAACAGCAACACAAGTGACAAACATTGAACTGAACGTAAGAGACTTAGACTTAATGACAACATTTTACAAAAACATTTTAGGACTATCCGTTAAAAGTT
>NZ_JACYHC010000947.1:0-892 GCF_017152085.1 Staphylococcus sp. EG-SA-2 | reverse complement strand
ATTCAGACATTGATGACGTATCTTCAATCGACACGTCTACATTAATGCTAATGTCAGATATAATTATTAGCGACTATAGTTCGCTGCCAATAGAAGCTAGCTTGTTAGATATTCCAACTATATTTTATGTGTATGATGAAGGAACATATGATAAAGTGAGAGGCCTGAATCAATTTTACAAAGCAATACCGGATAGCTACAAAGTGTATACTGAAGAAGATTTAATAATGACGATACAAGAAAAAGAACATCTATTAAGTCCGTTATTTAAAGATTGGCATAAGTATAATACTGATAAAAGTTTACATCAGCTCACAGAATATATAGATAAGATGGTGACAAAATGAGGCTTACGATAATCATACCTACATGTAATAATGAGGCAACAATTCGACAATTGTTAATATCTATTGAGAGTAAAGAACACTATAGAATCCTTTGTATTGATGGTGGTTCTACTGATCAAACAATTCTTATGATTGAACGGTTACAAAGAGAACTCAAGCATATTTCATTAATACAATTACAAAATGCTTCGATAGCTACGTGTATTAATAAAGGTTTGATGGATATCAAAATGACAGATCCACATGATAGTGACGCATTTATGGTCATAAATCCAACATCAATCGTATTGCCAGGTAAATTAGATAGGTTAACTGCAGCTTTCAAAAATAATGATAATATTGATATGGTAATAGGGCAGCGAGCTTACAATTACCATGGTGAATGGAAATTGAAAAGTGCTGATGAGTTTATTAAAGATAATCGAATCGTTACATTAACGGAACAACCAGATTTGTTATCAATGATGTCTTTTGACGGAAAGTTATTCAGTGCTAAATTTGCTGAATTACAGTGTGACGAAACTTTAGCTAACACATACAATCAC
>NZ_JACYHC010000946.1:0-897 GCF_017152085.1 Staphylococcus sp. EG-SA-2 | reverse complement strand
TTAAACATACAATAACATAAGGTTCGTCTAATACATCAGAAGGTTCAAATAACGTTTTGTAAATTTCGATAGCTTCTTTCATTTGTTGAGGTGCAAAATGTCCAGCGAACACATATGGAAGCCCTTTACGAGCAGCTAAATGTGCAGAATCTGTTGAAGAACCAAGAATATATAAAGGCACATTTTTACCTACTGCTGGATAAGCACGAACATATGCTTGTTGGTGAGCGGGACCGAAATATTGTTGTAATAATGAAACTTCTTCCGGAAATTTATAAACACCATCATGTTGATCTCGTCTTAATGCACTTGCGGTCATCATATCTGTTCCAGGTGCACGTCCTAATCCTAAATCGACACGATTTGGAAATAATGTTGCCATCGTGCCAAATTGTTCCGCAACGATTAATGGAGCATGGTTAGGTAACATGATTCCTCCAGAACCTACACGTATGTGTTTCGTATGTTCTAACGTATGTTGAATCAATAAAGCAGTCGCTGAACTTACTAGGTTGGGAGCGTTATGGTGTTCAGCAATCCAATATCTTTCATATGATAATTCGTCTAAATGTTGTGCGAGCTTAACCATATCATTAATTGCTGTTCGTTCATCTTCACCTTCTCGAATAGGGACAAGGTTTAATGCTGAATATTTAATCGCCATTTTTGTATCGTCCTTCCTTTTGTATGATATAAGAAGTATACCAATCGAATAACCAGATAAATATTAAATTGCTCATAACCAAAATAATAGTACGTTACATTTTACGAATGAAAAAATATCTGCAAATACTAAAATTTATAAAAAAGACAAGAATAAAGCGATAAACTTAAAAAAGCCTATCGAAAAGCATGTGTAGAAAATGGTAAAATATAATTAAAAACATTATAAATAAA
>NZ_JACYHC010000945.1:0-897 GCF_017152085.1 Staphylococcus sp. EG-SA-2 | reverse complement strand
TTAAACATACAATAACATAAGGTTCGTCTAATACATCAGAAGGTTCAAATAACGTTTTGTAAATTTCGATAGCTTCTTTCATTTGTTGAGGTGCAAAATGTCCAGCGAACACATATGGAAGCCCTTTGCGAGCAGCTAAATGTGCAGAATCTGTTGAAGAACCAAGAATGTATAAAGGCACATTTTTACCTACTGCTGGATAAGCACGAACATATGCTTGTTGGTGAGCTGGGCCGAAATATTGTTGTAATAATGAAACTTCTTCTGGAAATTTATAAACACCATCATGTTGATCTCGTCTTAATGCACTTGCGGTCATCATATCTGTTCCAGGTGCACGTCCTAATCCTAAATCGACACGATTTGGAAATAATGTTGCCATCGTGCCGAATTGTTCCGCAACGATTAATGGAGCATGGTTAGGTAACATGATTCCTCCAGAACCTACACGTATGTGTTTCGTATGTTCTAACGTATGTTGAATCAATAAAGCAGTTGCTGAACTTACTAGGTTGGGAGCGTTATGGTGTTCAGCAATCCAATATCTTTCATACGATAATTCATCTAAATGTTGTGCGAGCTTAACCATATCATTAAATGCTGTTCGTTCATCGTCACCTTCTCGAATAGGGACAAGGTTTAATGCTGAATATTTAATCGCCATTTTTATATCGTCCTTCCTTTTTTATGATATAAGAAGTATACCAATCGAATAACCAGATAAATATTAAATTGCTCATAACCAAAATAATAGTACGTTACATTTTACAAATGAAAAAATATCTGCAAATACTAAAATTTATAAAAAAGACAAGAATAAAGCGATAAACTTAAAAAAGCCTATCGAAAAGCATGTGTAGAAAATGGTAAAATATAATTAAAAACATTATAAATAAA
>NZ_JACYHC010000944.1:0-898 GCF_017152085.1 Staphylococcus sp. EG-SA-2 | reverse complement strand
AACATGACATTAGACAGTGGTTTCTATAAAACACCAAAATATAGTTTAGGTGATTATGTTTGGTACGACAGTAATAAAGACGGCAAACAAGATTCAACTGAAAAAGGTATCAAAGATGTTAAAGTTACTTTATTAAATGAAAAAGGCGAAGTAATTGGAACAACTAAAACAGATGAAAATGGTAAATATCGTTTCGATAATTTAGATAGCGGTAAATACAAAGTTATTTTTGAAAAGCCTGCTGGCTTAACACAAACAGGTACAAATACAACTGAAGATGATAAAGATGCAGATGGTGGCGAAGTTGACGTAACAATTACGGATCATGATGATTTCACACTTGATAACGGATACTTCGAAGAAGATACATCAGATAGCGACTCAGATTCAGATAGCGATTCAGATTCAGATAGCGACTCAGACTCAGACAGCGACTCAGATTCAGACAGCGACTCAGACTCGGATAGCGATTCAGATTCAGACAGTGATTCAGATTCAGACAGCGATTCGGATTCAGACAGCGACTCAGACTCGGATAGCGACTCAGACTCAGATAGCGATTCAGATTCAGATAGCGATTCGGACTCAGACAGTGATTCAGATTCAGACAGCGACTCAGATTCAGATAGCGATTCAGACTCAGACAGTGATTCAGATTCAGATAGCGACTCAGACTCAGATAGCGATTCAGAATCAGACAGCGATTCAGACAGCGACTCAGACTCGGATAGCGACTCAGACTCAGACAGCGATTCAGACTCGGATAGCGATTCAGATTCGGACAGCGACTCAGACTCAGACAGTGATTCAGATTCAGATAGCGACTCAGACTCAGATAGCGACTCAGATTCAGACAGCGATTCAGACTCAGATAGTGACTCAGATTCGGACAGCGATT
>NZ_JACYHC010000943.1:0-900 GCF_017152085.1 Staphylococcus sp. EG-SA-2 | reverse complement strand
TATTACAGTCATTAAATGGTATGGATAAATATATTGCTAAAGGTATTGAAACGAAGCTGGATATTGTTGTTGCAGATGAAAAAGAACAAGGTGTACGTAAATTTTTAAATTTAGGTCATACATTTGGTCATGCCGTGGAGTATAACCACAAAATTGCACACGGTCATGCCGTAATGATAGGCATAATATATCAATTTATTGTTGCGAATATATTGTTCAATTCTAATCACGATATCCAACATTATATTAATTATTTAACGAAATTAGGTTATCCTTTAGAAACAATAACCGACATAGATTTCGAAACGATATATCAATACATGCTAAGTGATAAAAAGAACGACAAACAAGGAGTTCAAATGGTATTGATTAAACATTTTGGCGATATTGTAGTGCAACACATTGATCAAACAACACTGCAACATGCGTGTGAACAACTAAAAACATATTTTAAGTAGGTGAAGTAAATGGTAAGTGAACAAATTATCGATATTTCAGGGCCACTTAAAGGTGAAATAGAAGTGCCTGGAGATAAGTCGATGACACATCGAGCAATCATGTTAGCATCTTTAGCTGAAGGAACTTCCAATATTTATAAACCATTACTTGGTGAAGATTGTCGTCGTACAATGGATATATTCCGATTATTAGGCGTAGATATTAAAGAAGATGAAGATAAATTGGTTGTGAATTCACCTGGATATAAAGCTTTTAAAACACCTCATCAAGTTTTATATACTGGAAACTCTGGCACAACGACTCGATTGTTAGCTGGTTTGTTAAGTGGTTTAGGTATTGAAAGTGTTTTGTCTGGCGATGTTTCAATTGGTAAAAGGCCAATGGATCGTGTCTTGAGACCATTGAAACTTATGGATGCGAATATTGAAGGTATTGAAGATA
>NZ_JACYHC010000942.1:0-902 GCF_017152085.1 Staphylococcus sp. EG-SA-2 | reverse complement strand
AGATAAATATAAGACTCAAGATTATTGTTAATAGTTTGTTCATCGCAAGTTAATTATTGTTTCTAAAATATTGGTATATAATTTTCAATGGCGAAGAAAACAGGGTGAAAAAGTCGGTTTTTAAATCAAAGCAAATAAGGGAGCATAAACAAATGAAAAGGAAAGTATTAGTACTAACAATGGGTGTAATTTGTGCAACTCAATTATGGCATTCTAATCACGCAAACGCATTAGTATCAGAGAGTGTTGAAACTAATTTTGTTGTAAAAGATTCGGATAATAAAAATATTTTACAAACCCATACTGAAATTACTACTGAGGAGAAATTTTCAGTAGTAGAAAAGAGTCAATTAAATACACTAAAATCACTATCTAATGACAACTACATAGAATATGATTTACATACTAATCAAACAGGCATAAAAAAAGGTTGGTTATATGGTTATAGTGAAATTGACTCATCACATTTCACAGACCGTGACAAACGCGTTATTAGACGTGATCATGTTAAAGAAGCACAAAGCTTAATTAATGATTATAAATATACGCAAAAATATGAAGATCTCGCTAAGGCAACTGCAAAAGTAAGTACACTTAGTCAGTCTCACCAAAATTATTTGAATAAACAAATTGATAAAGTGAATAATAAGATAGAGAAAACTGAAAAACGCTAATCCAAAGTAAATTATAAGTTATACATCTCGTTTTTAAATGACAATTTATCCCCGTAAATATTATAAATAATCTTTTCAAATTCCACATAGATATAGAGACACTAATAAACCTCTTTGTCTCGATATGATAGTCTGCAACGATTCATGTTGTAGGCTTTTTAATTTTACAAATAAGGCTAAATATATAAGTTCTGACACCTAAAATATAGAAAATACATAAAAGTAAGT
>NZ_JACYHC010000941.1:0-903 GCF_017152085.1 Staphylococcus sp. EG-SA-2 | reverse complement strand
CGATACCTAATCCCGCTTCCATACTTTCACGAAGAATGCCACTATTCCCTAAAGTTTCTACAAACGTAATTGCTAAGATAATACTCAGTACAAGTCCGGCAATTGCACCACCAATCACACTTGCAGTACCCTTCTTATCTTTGACATTACGCGTCATAGTAGTCAATGTCATTACAATTAATAACACTTCTAGACCTTCACGTAAAAAGATAATCATCACATCAACAAAGCTATAACTATGGCCAACAACCTCTTTAATTTGGTTATTTAAATCTACTAAACCATCTTTCACATGTGCTTTATTATGTTCGTCTAATACACTTTGATAATATGGTATTTTATCTTCAATTTTCGTATACAAAGCACCGTCTTTAGTTTGAATTTGACCTTCAACATACGGCCAAATTTCTATAAAATGTGTAAGCGCAGCATCAGCATCCCACAATTGATTGTCGTCGATAGCTTTAATCGCCTTCTCTAACTCATCATTTAATTGTGATACATGGTATTGATCTTTTGCAGACGTATCACTTTTCTTATCGACATGATCAATATTTGATTTAAAAGTTGTCCAAGCATGTGACACTTTCGCTGTATCTAATGGCGACTTATGAATTGCGATTCTAAGTTGCAGTAATGCGACTTCAATTTGTCCATATTGATTTGCGTCATAATTGCGAATTACCGTTTCATTACTTGTCCAAATCTGATTCAAACTATTGTTCAGCGATTCTAGCTCTGCTTTATTTTTATCTTTAATCGCTTTTGTCATTACTGCATCTTTGGCATCGACTTGCTGTTGCAATAGTTTAATTTTAGAACCCGCATCTTTACTAGCCAATTTCTCTTCATAAGCAATTAATGACTTCGTTAATTGCGAAAGTGTATCTTTTTGATTATCAT
>NZ_JACYHC010000940.1:0-909 GCF_017152085.1 Staphylococcus sp. EG-SA-2 | reverse complement strand
AAAAATGGCGGTGGTCATGGTAGAGATACCTATGGGGCTTCTGGGAAAATTGCAAAGGGAGATGCCAAGAAAAGTGACAGCGATGTTTATAGCATCGATGAAATATTAAAATCGGATCAAGAATTTGTAAAAGTAATTGATCAGCATTACAAAGAAATGAAAAAAGAAGATAAGAAACTATCTAAGAGTGATTTTGAAAAAATGATGACTCAAGGTGCTTCTTGTGATTACATGACAGTAGCTGAAGCGGAAGAGATAGAAGAGCAAAAGAAAAAAGAAGAAGCTATAGAGATTGCAGCACTAGCTGGTATGGTAGTTTTATCTTGTATTAATCCTGTTGCTGGAGCAGTAGCTATTGGTGCTTATTCCGCTTATTCAGCAGCAAATGCAGCCACAGGAAAAAATATTGTAACTGGAAGAAAGCTATCTAAAGAAGAACGAATCATGGAAGGACTTTCGCTTATTCCATTGCCAGGTATGGGCTTCCTCAAAGGTGCTGGGAAAAGTTTAATGAAATTAGGCTTCAAAGGCGGAGAAAAATTTGCAGTTAAAACAGGATTGCAAAAGACAATGCAACAAGCAGTTAGTCGTATTTCACCTAAAATGGGAATGATGAAAAACAGTGTGTTGAATCAATCTCGTAACTTTGCTCAAAATACTCATGTTGGACAAATGCTGAGTAACATGCGTGGTCAAGCAACTCATACTGTTCAACAAAGTAGAAATTGGATTGGACAACAAGCACAAAATGTCAAACGAATAGTGAATAATGGACTTGATAAAGAAATAGCACATCCATTTAAACAACAACTTGCACCAGCGGGAATGGGTGGTATAAAATTTGCTGAAACAACTACTTTGAGAAACATGGGTCAAAACATGAAACGTGCTGTTACACCACAAAATCAC
>NZ_JACYHC010000939.1:0-11704 GCF_017152085.1 Staphylococcus sp. EG-SA-2 | reverse complement strand
TTTATCTCTGACATCGCATCTTTAAAATGGCCGACACCGGGCAATATGATTGTTTCTGCTTGATCGATTATTTTTGAGGTATTTGAGACAACCACCTCATACCCTAAATGTTCAATAGCGCGTTTTACATTACTAATATTCCCTAATCCATAATCAACGATGACAATCATTCAATCACACCTTTCGATGACGGCACACGCTGATCATCAGTTGCAGTTAGCGCTATGCCTAATGCACGGGAAAACGCTTTGAATATAGCTTCAATTTCATGGTGTGTATTACCTCCACGAATTAAATCAATATGCGTTGTTAATCTTGCATTGATTACGACCGCTCTAAAAAATTCTTCTACTAACTCCGTATCAAACGTACCAACTTTTTCTTTACTTAATGATGCATTGAATGATAGGTATGGGCGCCCACTTATATCCACAACGACACGTGCTAATGTTTCATCCATTGGAATGTACATCGTTCCATAACGAACGAAATGCTTTTTATCTTTAATCATTTCAAGTAACAATTGGCCAATGACAATGCCGATATCTTCAGTTACATGGTGATCATCTACGTCAATATCACCTTGTGCCTCAATGTTTAATGACAGACCGCTATGAAATGTAAACAATGTTAACATATGATTTAAAAAGCCCACACCTGTATTAATATGCGATGGTGACTGGTCATCTGATATTGAAATATTTAGTTGTGTTTCAGCTGTGTTTCGTTGTTTTTGATAAATCATATTTTGCGCTCCATTCTTTAACAATTTCTTCTAATTGCTTTAACTGCGATGCTGTTGCAATTGAGTATCTTACATAGCCCTTCATCACCGGCTCATCATAAATGCGAGGTTTAAATCCTTGTTCATATACGTATTGTCCTAATTGGTGCGCTGCTGAACCTTTAGTAAGTACAAAATTGGCATTTGATGGGAATACTGACATTTTATCTGCAACATGTGTATCAAATATTTGTTTTAACTGCTCAGCTAACTGTCGTTGCATCGTTAAAAATACTCTTGTCTCTTCTCTATGTCTAAAAATATAAGTCGCAATATTTAGCGTAAATACATTTAATGGATATGGATGTTCTATTTTTTGAATATGCTTTATCGTTCCAGCAGTACTAATTAAGACACCTAATCTTAAGCCGGCAATTCCAAACGCCTTTGATAATGTACGCATTCTTAAGATGTGTGGTGCCAGTTCCACGTCATATGCCGTACCATAATCTAAATATGCTTCATCAATGACAAAGTATCCGTTTAATGCTTTCATCTTATCTGCAATAGCTGTTAAAAATGCCGTATCAAATTGCTTGCCTGAAGGGTTATGTGGATTACTCATAATAAAAAATGATGGTTGTACTTCATCGATTTTCGTTAAAATGGTTTCCAAATCAAACGTTAAATCTGATCCTGCATCTACAAATGCAATTTCACGATTTACTTGTGCCGCATATGCTTGATACATAAAAAAATCAGGATTTAGCGTTAATGCCGGACCTTCTGGCATGATCAGCATTAACTTTTGAATCAATTCATCAGATCCATTTCCTGCAATAATTTGTTCAGGCGATAATCCGTAAAACTTAGCATAAGCTTCCTTGAATTGTTCATATGCTGCATCAGGATATAAATTATATGGCGTTGCACTAATAATAGACGTCATTGTTTTTTCATCCAACGGCGTAACTGGACTTTCATTTTTATCAATATAAATCATTTCAATTACACTCCCCTAAGACTGACGTATTAAAATAGACTGCTGGTGATTGTATAATGCTTCAACATGAGCAATATGTTGTGCTGAATCAGCAATTTGTTCAAACGTATCTTTTGATAAATGGATGACCGTGTTCCGTGTTAAGAAATCATTGACCGATAACCCATTGGTAAATCTAGCTGTTCTATTTGTAGGTAATACATGACTTGGACCTGCAACGTAATCTCCTATGACCTCTGGCGAATAATGTCCAATAAACAATGCACCCACATATTTCACTTTTTCAATATATGGTTGAGGATTTACTGTTTGAATCGACGCATGTTCAGGCGCGATTGTATTCATGACATGGCATGCTTCATCAAAATTACTAGCATGGATAAGGTAGTGTTGATTAGCGATACTTTTAGAAACAATGTCGTATCTGTCCACATTAGGCAATGCTTTAGCAATACGTGATTCTAAATCTTTAAGGACTTGCGCATCTTCACCAATGACATATGTACGTGCTAATTCATCATGTTCTGCTTGCGCAAATACATCATATACGATGGCATCTAAATCTGCGGTGTCGTCAATAATCAGTGCTATTTCTGTTGGTCCTGCAATTTGATCAATACCTACCTGTCCAAATAAATATTTTTTGGCATATGCAACAAATTGGTTACCTGGACCTACAATCTTATCAACTTTAGGTATCGTTTCTGTTCCATAAGTCAATGCAGCAATACTTTGAGCACCACCAACTTGAAACACTTGATTAACTTGCGTAATATAACATGCAGCTAATACCTCTTGGGATACTCCGTTAGGTTGAGGTGGTGTCACAACAACAATATTTTCTACACCCGCTACTTGTGCTAAAGTCGCTGTCATTAGAACCGTTGATGGATAACTTGCTTTGCCACCAGGCACATAAATACCCACACTTTCTAGTGGATGGTATATTTCATAACACTCCACTGATTCTTCTAACTGTTGATTCGTCTGCTTAATACTTTCTTGATATGCTTTAATTCTTTCATAACTTTGTTGTAATGCTTGTTTTGTTTTTTCATCTAATGTGTCAAATGCTGCTTTAATTTGTTCATGACTAATTTCTAAATGATCTGTTTTCGTATGATCGAATGTTAGATTATACATTTTCAAAGCCTTATCTCCATGAACTTTAACTTCCTGACAAATATCGCGAATAATTGGATACAATGACTCATCTAATGGTGCTTCTAATGAAAATTGATTTAAAAATTGTTGTGCATTAAGCATTGGCAATAGACACCTCCAAAGAGCGAATAAATTGCTCTATTAATTGTGATTTTTTAAAATAAGCTGCTTTATTAGTTATTAATCTTGCATTGATATCACTAATATGTTGCTTTTCAACCAGTCCGTTCGCTTTTAGCGTAGTACCTGTTTGAACGATGTCGACAATTCCGTCTACCATATCTACGACACAAGCTAATTCAACAGAACCATTCAATTTAATCAATTCGACATCAATACCTTTTGATTTAAAATATGTTTCAGCAGTATGAACATAACTCGTTGCGATTTTACGATAATTGGTCGTTTCAGGTTTCGCTGCAACCGCAAAATGACATGCTCCAAAAGGCATATTCAACAAATTATTAACATTATATTGGCGCTCATCTAATATGTCGCTACCAACAATGCCTATGTCGGCCATTCCTTGTTCCACATAGATTGGCACGTCACTTCCTTTTACTAAAATGCATTCAATATTATCTACACTTAATAATAATTGGCGTTCTCTATTTTTTAATGTTTCTGATAATGTCGTATATTCAATTACATCTAAATAGTTAATTAAACTATCCATTAGACGTCCTTTGGCTATGGCGATTCTTAACATTGTGCATACTCCCTTACTTAAAGTGTTAATCCTAATCCAAACCCTTCGATGCTTCCTTTGTAATAACCACCTGTTAAAACTCGAGATTCATTTTCAGCAAAATGACATTGAATAAATAAGCCTGTGTAATAGGATCTAGGTGGCTGCGCAGTAATATCTAAATGGATGTCTTTGTAACCTTGTGTATGTAACCAACGTTCCCATATTTTTAATTCAACGAGTGCTGGATGGTCATTTGGAATATAGTGTTCCAATACATTTAATTGTTGTTGCGTATTCTCTTTCAAGATTTGCACGATTGGATGTTCAGTCGACAAATATGTAACCAGTCCCGATAAATTACGTTCCTCAATCATTGATAGTATGTCTGGTGTTTGTAACGATTTATCGAGTAAGGCATCAAGCAATTGATAATGTCCCAATACAACAAAATGCACGTTGTCTCTCAACTGCTGTTGAATAAACTGAATAAATAGCTTTAAGCTCTGTTGTACATTCGCTAATGATGGTGCATAGTTTTCCAAACCCACTTGTACAGCCGCTTCATTATTCCGAATGATTAAACCTGTGTATGCCACTTTTGTTGCTGCAGTTGGATACATTGAGTAATAACGCAATAATTGATCTGTAAAATCATTTCGAAGTGCATAAATTTGATGCTCATGTTGCCAAAAATTTCGCTCACCCATCTGCTGCAAATCCTCATGGTTCAATTGTTTCCAGTCCAACTTTTCAACCACACTAAAATCAACTAACTCATAATCCGCTTTATTAAAATATTTTAAAAATGCTGTTTCCGATTCTTTTAACGCAATTAATTGTTCTGAATTATTCACTCGACCACCCTTTACTTTCAATACTGTATTTAAAATCACTTGGTATTTTCGTTGTTTACTTTACTTCTCTACCACACTAAAGTGTAATATGATTAATAACTTATCATTTTTAGCAATACATTACAACCTTTTTCAGAAAATTCGGTGTATTGTTTTTAAATTTTTACAAAAGAAAAAGGCAAGACATTTGTGCCTATAAAAATGCTAAACCAAGATTTTTATATTGAAGTTGTACTTCTTGCACATATTGTGCTTGCCTTATTATGTAAAGTTATTTTCTTTCTATCTTTTTATTAAATTTAACTATTCTTCATAATCCCGATTACCTTTAAAGAATTGTCTATCTTGTTTACTATATACATTTTCAGGATTAAAAAACGGTTTGAGTTTATATTTAAATTCAAATAAGTTTAGACCATCAATCGCAACCCTATCTTGGTAAACGTTCGTTGCTGATATATCTGTAAAATTGTTTGGACCGACACCTGCAATAAACTTAAACTCTGCTTCATCTACCAAATAATCATACGCTTGTGTATGTCTATCCTGTGCGCCATGTGGAAATACAAACATATCTGTTTTACCTACAATTGGTTCAACTTCATCTTTCCATCTTTTAGTATCACGTTTAATACCTTCTAAAGATGTTTTTTCAAAATTAATGTGACCATATGAATGACTCGCAAATGACCATCCATCCCGTTTCATTGCGCGAACAACTTCCTCAGCTGCCTTTTTATTCTTTGTATAATCTTTACTCGTTAATTCATTCGTGCGATAACCTAATACGCCCTCATAACCGGTTAAAGCAACAACACCTTTTTCACCATTTAAAGAAAAATCTGGATGCTCTTTTACAAATTTATTTAAAATTGGCACGATATCATTGTCATCAGAATAAGTAGCATGACCTTTTTTGTCTGTAGTTTCAGAAACAACATGTTTATTTTTATCGAGTACTAAACGGTCAGCATAACCATGGTGTCTCATGTAACTATAGTAATTCATATCATCAATTGAGATGATTAGTGGCTTTTTACCTTTCGGCAATTTTATTTTTTTGGCTTTTACATGATGAGATGATAAGTCGTATACATCATGTGGATTAACGATGATGTAATTATTTTTATATAATTCGTTCAATGATTTTTTAAATTCACTTACAGTAATCATCCAATCATTGTTGCCCTTAGCTTGGTGTGTATCTCCTGTAAACGCAACTTTTGGGTCTGTAATTAATGGGTGATAAAACACATGATAAACTTGGCCGTGATATGTTTCCCAATGTTCATCCATTTTCGATTTATGCTTTGCATACTCATTTGGATTAACAGATTTATTTTGAGCTTTCTCATTTTGCTTGGAACAGCTATATAGCAATGCAACTGATAATAACAGAAAAAATAGCAATAAATATTTTTTATGCATTAAACATTCTCCCTATGTTTTATTATGCACAATTATAACATTTTTATTATATGGCTCATAACTTTTTAAGAAACTGTTGGGATTTTAATTTTATTTTTTAGATAATGTCATAGTATTTTATTTATAAAACACAATATCTCCTTGATTGATAATGTCGTCCATAGCTTTGTCTCGCTTGAATTTAAGCCTTTCTGCTAAATTTATTGAACGTTGGTTACACTTATTTGTCCTGATAACTTTTACTGTTTCTTGATCGATATAATTCACAAAATTTGTGATTGCTGTAATAGCCTCACATGCGTACCCTTGTCCTTCAAAACTTGGATGTAATTTATAAAATAAATTTAGTACTGTTTCTTGCTTTAATTGTCGATATTCATATCCACAAATACCAATAACACTACAATCTATTTTTTTCACCAATACAAAGTAACCAAATTGATATTGTTGCCAATGGTTTTGCCATTTTTCAATCCACCGTTGTGTGTCTAATTTGGAATTATGTAAACCTTTGGGAGTGTATATATTTGCTTGTGGATGACTACAAATATTATAAAGTTCAATTAAATGCGAGGAACTTGGAATCATTAAATTTAATCTTTCAGTATTTATCATTAAATGTCTCCCTCCTATTTCTATTTAAAGACTATTTATATGAATACTAATGCCACGGGTTGAAATATCGACTATTATTTAAAAAGAATAATGTAACTACTAACATCAGAAGTATTAACGTCAAACACAAAACAACATAATCATCTTTTTTTAATTGTTTTTTGACGTACCAGGTTCTCCTTTTATACTGTCCGAATTGTCTTAACTCCATAGCAGTACTAATAGTGTCAATTCTTTCGATACTAGAAAATATTAAAGGTAACACAATGCGTTTGATACCTTTAACACGGCTAGTAAATTTCGCTTTTTTCGAATTATCATATCCTCTTGCTTGTTGCGCTTGTGAAATATTAAAATATGTTTCTTGAATATCTGGAATATACCTTAATGCTAGTGAGACTGCGTAACTGATTTTATAATTCACACCTAGCTGATTTAAACTTGCAGCAAAATGACTCGGATTCGTTGTGAATAAAAATATTAACGCTAAAGGAACTGTACTAATATATTTTAATATTAGATTAAAAAGATAGAATAATTCCTGTGATGTTAGCGTAAATCGACCAATACCATTGACTAACTCTGTACGCTGATTATAAATCTTCACACCATATTCAGGGTCAAATATGTATACGGCAATAATATTTAATATTGTGAAAAACAGAATGAATTTAACAACAAAGCGAACTTGTTTCCATTCAATATGAGCATATTTGAACAATAAAATAGATGAAGCACTAATTAAAATTAAATATCTTGTGTCATAAGTCACCATTGCAGAAATAGAAACAACTAATAAGAATAAAAGTTTAACAGTCGCATTTAATTGATGAATACGACTATTTCCCGGGTGAAAACCTATAGTATTATATTGATTCATTGGCGTCTCACCTTCCTATCATGGTTAATAAATAATTGTACTAATTTCTGTGGCTCGCTAATCCCTATATATTCGGCCATTTCAAATAGCGATGTTTGTCTCAATGATGCAATCTCACAGATTTTTTTATCATTTAATATCAATACTGGCGTGGTATCAGCAACGACTTGTCCTTTTGATAATACAACTGTTCTTGAACTATACTCAGACAATAAATGCATATCATGCGTAATCATAATAATCGTCTTTCCCTGTCTGTTTAGCTCAATTAAAAATGACATTATCTCATTATAATGATAGAAATCTTGACCAGCAGTCGGTTCATCCAATATGATTATTTCCGGATTTAAGACTAAAACAGATGCTATAGTGACCCTCTTTTTTTGACCATAGCTTAAAGCTACAATTGGCCAATTCCGAAATGCATAAAGTCCGCATATTTTGAGCACATTCTCTACCCGTATCTTTATATCTGATTCTTTCATACCTCGTGCTCTTAACCCTAATGCTACTTCATCGTAAATCATTTTTTCGGAAATCATATGATTTGGATTTTGCATCACATAACCTACGAATTCAGATCGTTCGCTAATTGACAATTGATTAAATCCCCTATTACAAAATTGGATATTACCTGTTATATCTAAAAATCCACAAATTGCTTTAGCAAGTGTTGATTTGCCGGCACCATTGTGACCAACTATACTAAGCATTTCTCTTCTATAAACATTTAATTGAACATTATTAAGTACACTATTACTATAGTCACTATATTGAACACATACCTCATTTAATTCTAATAGCGGTTCAGATTTGTACTTATTATCATTATTTGCAGATGTTTCATCTATCCATTTTTTCACTTTAAATTTAACATGTTCACTCATACAAACGTCACGTAAATTCGCTAAGTTATCAATGGATTCGACATCTACTTCTGCATATTTAAGCGCTGTACAGTATAATGGTTCACGTATGCCTGCTTCTTTAAGCTTAGATGATTTTAGCAAATCACTAGGCGTTGTATTAGCGATGATTTTTCCATCTTTAAAAAGAAGAACTCTATCAAACGTATCATCTAATGATTCTTCTAATCGATGTTCGACAATAATCATCGTTGACTTTGTTTCTTCATGAATATTGTTTAACAATCTCAGCGTTTCATGTCCTGTCGCAGGATCTAAATTGGCCAGCGGCTCATCCAATATTAAAATAGGCGTACGATGGATTAATATACCACCTAATGAAACGCGTTGTTTTTGACCTCCAGATAAATCTTGCGGTCGGTGATTTAAATGTTCTATCATGCCAACTTTTTCAGCCCAATAACTTACATTTTTCTTCATATCATCTTGTTCAACACAATTATTTTCTAATAAAAAGGCCATATCTTCAGCTGCTGTTAAGCCTATGAACTGTCCATCTGTATCTTGTAAAACTGTACCAACAACATTAGATCTATCATGTAAACAACTAACGGTTGCATCTTGATTATTTATATATAGTTCCCCGGTTATGTTACCTTTAGTTTTAAATGGAATTAATCCGTTTATGCAATTTGCAAAAGTCGATTTACCACTACCTGAAGCACCAACTACTAGCACTTTTTCTCCTGGATAAATATCAACATTTATATTCTGTAATGTAGGTGTTGCTTGACTATGATATTGAAAACTAAAGTCTTTGAACGAGATAATTGGTTCAGTCATGATATATCATTACCTTTCTACATTCATTTACATATCTGATTCAACAAAATGATTATTCTTTACGTAAACTACCTTTTTTTATTTGAGATGAAGCATATGCTTTTAATAATATTGTCCCAATAATGCCAACTGAAATAATATTTAATACTGCAGAGATAACACCTTGTGTATAAACCTTGTTAGCCGGTTCGTTATAAATCAAAATATCTAATGTTGGTGCAATAAGTGCCCAGCAAATAATATTCGCAATAATTTGACCGATATTAAAATAAATCATCGATTTCCTAGAAAATAGGCCTGAAGAAAGATTTAATTTTAGGCCAATCCATCCATATAAACAGCCTATAATTCCTGAACAAATAACCCAACTCCACCAAGCACTACCGTATGTCGTGAAATCTTTAATAGCGTGTCCAACTAATCCAGTCATTAAACCAGCAAAAGGCCCAAATATTGCAGATATTAATGCTAAAAATGCATAAGATGTTTCTATATTCGTATTAGGAAAACCTGTTGGTATTACAACAAAACGCCCTAAAATCACAAATACCGCTGCTCCTATACCAATCGCAACAACAGTTTTAACTGAAATATCTTGTTTTTTCATCTTCATTACTCCTTACATAAAAAATTCATTAAATTGATGGTGCTTTAGATAAATGAATCGTCCAATCATTTCCAGTACCAATATGATATAAATCTGAAAATGAGTCTTGATTGACTGCTACACCAATATTTACTAGCGAGTTAACATACACAAGAGGTTCACCCACATTAACATCTGCAAACGATCGCGCAAATTTAATAATATTTTGATAGACTTTCTTATCTTGATGATAAATTGTTACCACCAAATTATTACCATGAACAATTTCCAAGGATTTTAAGAATGCCAATGGAATATTTGTCCATAATGACCCAAATCTGATATCTAAAATATCAATGCTTCCTGTAACAGAATCCTCATTTTTTGTCGCTTCTCTTATTTCTAATGCCTCAATACTATCAACATTAATTGCCTGACCGAGACGTTCAAACGCTATCTTATTTGCAGCTAATCTCGCACCATTGTATGCATAAACATCTCTACCATGAAAAGTATGACTTTCTTCCGAATGAGGCAATCGGCTTTTCACTTCATCAATTTCGATAACTTTTTTAATACCTTCGTAATGTTTAATATGACTTAAAGAACCATTATCAGGTGTAATAATGTAATGACCTGAATATGTTAAGCAAGCAATGCTCCGCCTATCACTACCTACACCCGGGTCTACCACTGATACAAAAACTGTGCCTTTAGGCCAGTATTTTACAGTTTGATATAAACGATATGACGCTACCCAAATGTCATACGGTGGTATATCATGCGTTAAGTTTTCGACACGTATATCATCACTTACAGTATATGCAACTCCATACATTGCACTTACAGCGCCATCACTAAGTCCAAAATCTGATTGCAAAACCAAATAATTTCCCATAAAATGCCTCCTTTTTTAAAACTTCAAAAAAATATAATCTACATATTTAACGTTCTATATTTTGAATTTTCAGAATTATATTAAAATAGTACGAGTCACTTGATGCAAAGTCAATAGTAGTGACTATAAAAATGATAATAATAGTCAGATTTATCTCATTAACTAAATTTCACGGACTTGTAATCACTTCTTTATGTTTGAATTAATTGACTAGGGTATAACAATAGTGTGGTGTTTTATAGGTCATTCTTTAAATACATCACAGAAAATATTCGAATTCGAAATAAAATGCTTGCATCTTTGTTTTTTAGGTGGTATTGTATGTATATCAAGTATAAAAAATATATCTAAGAGATAAAAATATGGAGGTTTTATATTATGACTAACTTTACTTTTGATGGTGCACACAGTAGTTTAGAATTCCAAATTAAACATTTAATGGTTTCTAAAGTGAAAGGTTCATTTGATCAATTTGATGTAGCTGTTGAAGGAGATATTAATGACTTCAGTACTTTGAAAGCTACTGCAACAATTATTCCAAGCTCAATTAACACTAAAAACGAAGCACGTGATAACCACTTAAAATCTGGTGATTTCTTTGGTACTGATGAATTTGATAAAATCACGTTTGAAACAAAATCAGTTACTGAAAACAAAGTTGTTGATGATTTAACAATTAAAGGTATCACTAACGAAGAAACATTCGACGTTGAATTCAACGGAGTAAGTAAGAATCCTATGGATGGTTCTCAAGTAACAGGTGTTATTGTTACTGGTACAATCAATAGAGAAAACTACGGCATTAACTTTAACCAAGCACTTGAAACTGGTGGCGTAATGCTAGGCAAAGATGTTAAATTCGAAGCATCAGCTGAATTCTCAATCTCAGAATAATCTCATTACACAATCCTCATTGTTTTAATATATATATACGAAATGCCAACTATATCATCCCTAGGTATAGTTGGCATTTTTCGTTTAACTCATGTGTAACAAGCACTAACTGTTCACCCTAATTTAAGACGCCTTTCATTCAGGTAGGTCTTATTGAAACTGAAAACTTTGATGACCTTTTGCAAAGCCATTAACTGTATAAAGCATAGATCCTCCGCCCATTTCTATATCATTGGAACAAATGATGAGTTGATTTGT
>NZ_JACYHC010000938.1:0-916 GCF_017152085.1 Staphylococcus sp. EG-SA-2 | reverse complement strand
TTTGAAGTGCTTGGCGTAAAAGTGCTATGTTCTGATTCTTTTGGTCGCGCTGACAAAATTAATAATGGCATATCATTATTAATTGATTATGATGTTAACAATAAGGAAGATGCTGATAAAGTTGAAGCATTCTATGAGAAAATTAAAGATCATTCTTCAATTGAAATAGAATTACCGTTTGCTGACCAATTCTGGGGTGGCAAAATGGGCGTCTTTACCGATAAATACGGTGTTCGTTGGATGTTACATGGTCAAGACTATACTGCAATCCAACAATAATGTTATTGATAAAGATATCATTTAATAAGCTTATGTTATTTAGCAAGGCAAGCCACTCTCGATTCATGGCTTGCCTTATTTTATTGTATATTTTTAATTATCGTTGCTGGCCCTTGATTGACAATCGTATTAAAATGCATTATTAAGTCAACTTTGTCTATACGGTTTGGATCTTCTACCCAATGTCTTATCAAAGACAATCCCGCACCTGAAACATAACTCATGAAATAAGAAAATGGTATACCATTAATTTGATCATTTTCATTTTTATAACGTTGTAAATGACACATAATTAAGTCATATAGTTTTTCGTGTATATTTGAATCTTTACCCATACGAAACATCAATTGATAAAATGCGATGTCTTTTTCTATCATATCTATTAAAACAGTCATAATTTGATGTATGTTATCCGTGGATAACTTAACTGCTCCATTTAACTTCTCATCATGAATGAAGTCTCTTATTTCCTCCAACTGCTGGTCCTCTAATTTTTCAAGCAAATCATATTTATCATAATAATGCGTATAAAATGTACTACGGTTAACATCAGCTAAATCTGCAATTTGTTGCACAGTAATCTCTTCTAATTGGTGTTGATGTAAAAGTTCAATAAATGCATTTCTCATTGCAACTT
>NZ_JACYHC010000937.1:0-916 GCF_017152085.1 Staphylococcus sp. EG-SA-2 | reverse complement strand
CTTTTGCCTTTACCGCATTATTCGGCACCTCATTATCATCTTTCAACTGCTTGATAACATCTGGATCTTTCGTGCCATCTATTAAATTATCAAGTTTTTTCACACGTGCTATGTCACTAACTGGCCCAGGATAATTTGCATCCGGTTGTCTAACTGGTATTAAATTGCTGTTTTCATTCACACCTTCAGGCTTGTTATTTTCGGCGTTCGCATTATCCGTAAAAATCAACACTGATAAAATTGCAACGATAATACCTTTACTTCTATTACGCTAACCCAATTGGCATAAAAATAAAAACCCCTAATGGATAACTACATTGTTATCTACTAGAGGTTTCTAACTTATACTATTTTATAACACTATCGTATTTTCTTTTTCATGAATCATTTCAATAATGACATTGTCTTCATTCATTACTGCTACTTTAGGTGCATGGTTTTGAATTTCTTCTTCATTCAACTGTGCATAAGTCATGATTATGACTACATCGCCTACTTCAACAAGTCTTGATGCTGCACCGTTTAAACAAATTTTACCACTACCTCTTTCACCAGCTATTACGTATGTTTCAAAACGTGCACCATTATTATTATTCACGATGGCTACTTTTTCATTTGGCAAGATGTCTACCGCTTCCAATATATCTGAATCAATCGTAATGCTACCTACATAATTTAAATTTGACTCAGTCACTCTTGCTCTATGAATTTTAGCATTCATCATTGTTCTTATCACTTTATTCAGCTCCAATTATTATATTATCTATTAAACGCGCTTTTGAAAATTTAACAGCTAACGAGATAAATATGCGTCCAGTTATTTCGTGTTGTTCTACTAATTGAGGATAACTATAAACAGCAACTTCTTCAATGCGTCCACTTATATGTGATTCAAGATATTCAGTAACCCTGTCTA
>NZ_JACYHC010000936.1:0-917 GCF_017152085.1 Staphylococcus sp. EG-SA-2 | reverse complement strand
AACTTATCCAGATCATCGATACTATCTGTTCTGAAATTCAAGTATTGCCTTGTAACGCCGTTAAATTCTTGTTTTACTTGAAGTTTTTCGCTCATCGCATAATAGCTGTCTTTTTCAATTTCACTTTTAAGCTTTAATCGAGCTTGTTCAATTTCATGTTCATAACGTTTGTACATCATGGCTGAAACGGCTGCTGATGTTTCATTTATATGACCAGGTGTAAATGTTGAAATAGTTATACCATTTCCAGATTCAACAAAAAGCAATTGGAGTTGAAAAGGAACGTCATAATTGACAGTACCAACCACTGAGATACCATCTACCTTACTTTTCTCGCTAAATCCAGATTTATTAGTGTAGGCATCAACTAAATTAATTTTACAATCATAACCAAAGGTGTCTTTCACGTAGTCTTTGTATTTTTTGATTGCTTCATCTTTATGTTTTTTCAGAAATACTTCGTTTCTTTTTTTATGTTCACCAATATATTTACCATCATAATCTTTGACGCTAACCGTTTTTGGAATAGATTTTGTTTGATTCTTTGGTATGAAAGAGCAACCGCTTACTATGATTGATGCGCACAATAAGATTCGCATAATTTTTCTCATATCTTCATTAGCTCCTTTGTATTAGCTGTTTTTCAGTTGATAGATAAATTACACAAAAATCAAAAAATTGTTATTCAATATTATTATAAACTAATCATGATTGAAGTAACTATAATTAATTAAATTTACAAAAGATATCATAAATATTAATTGCATAAATCCTTATCTGAAATTTTCGGATCAAGAACGCAAATTATAAGCAACCACGTCATATATAGTTTCTACTTATAAATAAATTGTTTATTTATATTAGACGCTTATGTAAAGAGGGCGTAACCTTAAATGTAATTACTTATAAGGGGTGAA
>NZ_JACYHC010000935.1:0-923 GCF_017152085.1 Staphylococcus sp. EG-SA-2 | reverse complement strand
GTCGTGTGTATACAGAACAACAGCGACAAACATTAGAGTTAATCTTATTGCTTAAAGATTTAGGTTGTGCGTTAAGCGATATAGATATGTTGCTAAAAGGTGAAGGTACTTTGAAGACACTCAATACCTTACTAACCATGAAACAACAAGAAATTAACCAACAAGTCAAACAGCAACAAGCGGTATTAAACAAAATTAAAAATGTTCAATATTACGTAAATGAAGCGTCGACGTCTCCAATCACACACTTAAAAGACATAGAGCATGTCATGAGTAAATCAGCTGAAATGAAAAGTATTCGTCGTAACATTTGGATTAGTGCTGGTATTATAGGAATAATTCAATATTCTAGCATTATGAGTTCAATCTTGATGAAAAACAAATGGCCGTTTTTAATTGCTTTACCATTTATGAATTGTTACGGCATTGGTGTTACTTTTTATTACCAACAAAAGGTTGCCTATTTATGTCCTAACTGCCAGCATATATTCTCACCATCTTTGTGGGCAGTTATCAAAGCGAAACATACAGCGACAACACGTCGATTCGAATGTCCGAACTGTCATGAAACGCATTATTGCATTGAAGTACCTAAAGCGCATATGAGTACAGAACAATTAGAAATATCCCACATACAACATAACAATTAAATCATTCGTGTGATAGTGATCATTCCCTTTAAATTTACATCGAAGAGGGGTGGTCACTATTTTAGTTCGCATAAAGAAAGCGCTTGCAAACACTTAAGAACTATATTAACATACTTGTATACAAGTATGTCATGTAATGAAGGAGTGCTTTGATGATGTATGGATATCCAGAGAAATGGTTGGAAGGTATGACAACTGGAGAAGGTATCGCGGCAGAATTACGCTTAGGTATTGTGAATGGTCACATAGCTGAAGGTACGTTACTCACTGAAA
>NZ_JACYHC010000934.1:0-924 GCF_017152085.1 Staphylococcus sp. EG-SA-2 | reverse complement strand
GTCGTGTGTATACAGAACAACAGCGACAAACATTAGAGTTAATCTTATTGCTTAAAGATTTAGGTTGTGCGTTAAGCGATATAGATATGTTGCTAAAAGGTGAAGGTACTTTGAAGACACTCAATACTTTACTAACTATGAAACAACAAGAAATTAATCAACAAGTCAAACAGCAACAAGCGGTATTAAACAAAATTAAAAATGTTCAATATTACGTAAATAAAGCGTCGACGTCTCCAATCACACATTTAAAAGACATAGAGCATGTCATGAGTAAATCAGCTGAAATGAAAAGTATTCGTCGTAACATTTGGATTAGTGCGGGTATTATAGGAATAATTCAATATTCTAGCATTATAAGTGCAATTTTGATGAAAAATAAATGGCCGTTTCTAATTGCGTTGCCGTTTATGATTGGATACGGCATTGGTGTTACTTTTTATTACCAACAAAAGGTTGCCTATTTATGTCCTAACTGCCAGCATATATTCTCACCATCTTTATGGCAAGTTATCAAAGCGAAACATACTGCTACAACACGTCGATTCGAATGTCCAAACTGTCATGAAACGCATTATTGCATTGAAGTACCTAAAGCGCATATGAGTACAGAACAATTAGAAATATCCCACATACAACATAACAATTAAATCATTCGTGTGATAGTGACCATTCCCTTTAAATTTACATTGAAAAGGGATGGTCACTATTTTAGTACGCGTAAAGAAAGCGCTTGCAAACGATTAAGAACTATATTAACATACTTGTATACAAGTATGTCGTGTAATGAAGGAGTGGCTTTGATGATGTATGGATATCCAGAGAAATGGTTGGAAGGTATGACAACTGGAGAAGGTATCGCGGCAGAATTACGCTTAGGTATTGTGAATGGTCACATAGCTGAAGGTACGTTACTCACTGAAA
>NZ_JACYHC010000933.1:0-927 GCF_017152085.1 Staphylococcus sp. EG-SA-2 | reverse complement strand
CATATAATGTAGATGATTGGTGGGAAGAAGTTGAGAAAGCTTACCAATTTTTAGTCAATGAAGGTTATGAATCTATCAGTGCAACGGGTGTGTCTTTAGGTGGATTAATGACATTAAAATTGGCGCAGCACTACCCGTTGAAACGTATCGCTGTCATGTCAGCACCAAAGGAAAAAAGTGATGATGGCTTAATAGAACATTTAGTTTATTATAGTCAACGCATGTCGAATATTTTAAATTTAGATCAGCAAGCATCGAGTGCGCAATTAGCAGCAATTGATGATTATGAAGGTGAAATTACGAAGTTTCAGCATTTTATTGATGATATCATGACAAATTTAAATGTTATTAAAATTCCAGCTAATATATTATTTGGTGGTAAAGATGAGCCATCCTATGAAACAAGTGCACATTTTATTTATGAACATTTAGGATCAGTAGACAAAGAATTAAATGGTCTGAAGGATTCGCATCATTTAATGACACATGGAGAAGGCAGAGATATTTTAGAAGAAAATGTTATTCGCTTTTTCAATGCTTTAACATAATTGAAGATTTTAAATATTAACACTTGAGTGACGATGTTATTATATTTGTCATTTGAGTGTTTTTTGTGGCGTGATAGTATAGGGAACTTAGACAAAGTTAATTTGTAGTGTGATGTCGTGGAAATATTATGGGCATTGTACCTGAAGTTGTTATGTGGCGAGATATTGGCGCACGTATACAGCGTTGAACCAGAAATTTTAATGTAGCGTAATGACAACACATTACAAGAGTTGACTATATTATGATAAATACAGGCGCTACCGTATTAATGAAACAATTTTGATGCAGGTGTATTGCATGTTATTTACATACATGTTAGAGTGTTACTTAAACACGTAGACGCTTTAACGCTTTAAAGGAGATGTGAATGATGAAAAG
>NZ_JACYHC010000932.1:0-927 GCF_017152085.1 Staphylococcus sp. EG-SA-2 | reverse complement strand
AAACTAATGAAACGATATTTTCAGCTATTACAAAGTTATCTAATTCGATGGCTAGTTTGCCCTTGAAAATGTATGAAGATTATAAAGTAGTTAATACAGAAGTATCTGATTTACTTACAGTGTCACCGAATAATTCTCTGAGCAGTTTTGATTTTATTAATCAAATTGAAACAATCAGAAATGAAAAAGGTAATGCATATGTGCTAATTGAACGAGACATCTATCATCAACCATCAAAGCTTTTCTTATTAAATCCAGATGTTGTTGAAATGTTAATTGAAAACCAATCACGTGAACTTTATTATTCCATTCATGCTGCAACTGGAAATAAATTGATTGTTCATAATATGGACATGTTGCATTTTAAACACATCGTGGCATCTAATATGGTGCAAGGCATTAGTCCGATTGATGTGTTGAAGAATACAACTGATTTTGATAATGCAGTAAGAACCTTTAATCTTACAGAAATGCAAAAACCTGATTCTTTCATGCTTAAATATGGTTCCAATGTAGGTAAAGAAAAAAGGCAGCAAGTGTTAGAAGATTTCAAACAGTACTATGAAGAAAACGGTGGAATATTATTCCAAGAGCCTGGTGTTGAAATCGAACCGTTACCTAAAAAATATGTCTCTGAAGATATAGTGGCAAGCGAGAATTTAACAAGAGAAAGAGTAGCTAACGTTTTTCAATTGCCCTCAGTATTCTTAAATGCAAGATCAAATACAAATTTCGCGAAAAATGAAGAGTTAAACAGATTTTACTTGCAGCATACCTTATTGCCAATCGTCAAACAGTATGAAGAAGAATTTAATCGGAAACTACTTACTAAAACAGACAGAGAAAAAAATAGGTATTTTAAATTTAACGTTAAATCTTATTTAAGGGCTGATAGTGCAACACAAGCAGAAGTGTACTTTAAAGCAG
>NZ_JACYHC010000931.1:0-928 GCF_017152085.1 Staphylococcus sp. EG-SA-2 | reverse complement strand
AACATGACATTAGACAGTGGTTTCTATAAAACACCAAAATATAGTTTAGGTGATTATGTTTGGTACGACAGTAATAAAGACGGCAAACAAGATTCAACTGAAAAAGGTATCAAAGATGTTAAAGTTATTTTATTAAATGAAAAAGGCGAAGTAATTGGAACAACTAAAACAGATGAAAATGGTAAATACCGCTTTGATAATTTAGATAGCGGTAAATACAAAGTTATTTTTGAAAAGCCTACTGGCTTAACACAAACAGGTACAAATACAACTGAAGATGATAAAGATGCCGATGGTGGCGAAGTTGATGTAACAATTACGGATCATGATGATTTCACACTTGATAATGGCTACTACGAAGAAGAAACATCAGATAGCGACTCAGATTCGGACAGCGATTCAGACTCAGACAGCGATTCAGACTCAGATAGTGATTCAGATTCAGATAGTGATTCAGATTCAGATAGTGATTCAGATTCAGACAGCGACTCAGACTCAGATAGTGACTCAGACTCAGATAGCGATTCAGATTCAGATAGCGATTCAGACTCAGACAGCGATTCAGATTCAGACAGCGACTCAGACTCAGATAGCGACTCAGATTCGGACAGCGATTCAGACTCAGATAGCGACTCAGACTCAGACAGCGATTCAGACTCAGATAGCGACTCAGACTCAGATAGCGATTCAGATTCAGACAGCGATTCAGATTCAGACAGTGATTCAGATTCAGACAGCGACTCAGATTCAGATAGCGATTCAGACTCAGACTCAGATAGCGATTCAGATTCAGACAGCGACTCAGATTCGGACAGCGACTCAGACTCAGACAGTGATTCAGATTCAGATAGCGACTCAGACTCAGATAGCGACTCAGATTCAGACAGCGATTCAGACTCAGATAGTGACTCAGATTCGGACAGCGATT